>JACZUR010000017.1 GCA_022573095.1 Gemmatimonadota bacterium
GTTGGATGGGGTTAGCCTTACTGTTAACGCGATGCCGGCTGCAAATATTGTACAAGTATCATTGATACCGTTTACGAGGAACAACACTACGCTCGGTCTTTTAAAAGTTGGAGATGAAGTGCATGTCGAGGCGGATATGTTGGGCAAGCATGTCAGCCAACTGCTGAGGGCGAGCGTAACGAATGAATCCAGGGGTCATGATGGCGTTTGAGACGATTGAACATGCCATAGAAGACATAAGGAACGGCAAGCTTATCATCGTTGCCGATGACGAGAATCGGGAGAATGAAGGTGATCTAGTCGGTGCCGCGGCGAAGATTGCGCCGGAGATGATCAACTTCATGGCGAAGTTTGGGAGAGGGTTGATTTGCGTTGCCCTGACGACTGACAGGTGTCGTGCCTTAGGACTTCCCCAGATGGCGGAGGATAACGCCGAGTCCATGGAGACTGCATTCACCGTGAGTGTGGATGCCGCGAAGCGGTTTGGCGTAACTACGGGAATATCAGCCCAGGATAGAGCCAAGACGATCGAACTCATGATCGATCCGGGGACTGTGCCCTCGGATCTGCGCCGGCCCGGCCATGTATTTCCCCTGCGGTCGCGACCAGGCGGCGTACTCCAGCGGGTGGGCCAAACGGAGGCGAGTGTCGACTTCGCGCGGCTGGCAGGTCTTTATCCCGCCGGTGTCATCTGTGAAATCATGGCTGATGACGGTTCGATGATGCGCAGGCCTGGTCTGGAGAAGTTCGCGGCTGAACATAATCTGGCGTTTGTGACCGTGGCGCAGTTGGTTGCCCACCGCTTGAAGACGGAGCGACTCGTACATCGACTTGCCGATGCGAGACTGCCCACTCCCTATGGCGAGTTTCGTATCATTGGTTACGACAACGACGTGGATGATGCCGAACACATAGCCCTCGTGTATGGAGACGTTGACGGCGAAGAGAATGTACTCGTGAGAATGCACTCAAAATGTCTGACAGGTGATGTTTTCGGGTCGCAGAGATGCGACTGCGGTTGGCAACTGCGTAGCGCGATGAAAGCAATTGCTGCCGCTGGCTCAGGAGTTATCGTGTATCTCGACCAAGAGGGCCGGGGTATCGGCCTACTCAACAAACTCAAGGCGTACGAACTTCAGGATGGCGGTCACGATACGGTCGAGGCCAACCAGCAATTGGGCTTTGCGCCCGACCTGAGGAACTACGGCATCGGAGCACAGATCCTCATGGATCTAGGTTTGGCAACGATTCGGGTCCTTACGAATAATCCCCAGAAACTCGTCGGATTGGAGGGATACGGATTGACCATTGCTGAGCGCGTTCCGTTGATACCTGATCCCACAACTGAGAACCGTGCTTATCTGGACGTGAAGCGCGATAAACTCGGACACCTTCTCTCTGGCTGAGATAGCTGCAAGCGATGGCGGTGCACGTGCGAGCAGGCGCGTGCTCGTCGCCGTAAGCCGGTACAATGAAGCGGTAACTCGGAAGCTTCTCGACGGCGCCAGATCGGCACTTTCCAACGAGGGTGTACCGGATCAGAATGTTACGGTGGTCTGGGTTCCCGGAGCGTTTGAACTGCCGCTGGCCGTACGAGTAGGGCTAGCCACGGGAAAATATGACGTAGCCGTGGCCCTGGGAGCCGTTATTCGTGGAGAGACCAATCATTTCGAATACGTTGCTGGCGAAGCGGCGAGGGGGCTCAGTGCGGCGGCGAGCGACCTGGGGCTACCCGTTGGCTTCGGAGTCTTGACCTGCGACACCCTTGAACAGGCTCTTGATCGGGCCGGTGGCAAGGCCGGCAACAAGGGATCCGAAGCGGCTCTGAGCGCGCTCGCTACCGCCGACGCGTTAGATGGGATGCGTCAGGTTGCTGAGGACTGAGACAAGAACTCGGGCGCGAGCCTTACAGTTGCTGTATGCATGGGAGCTGCAAGACAGACCTCCCATGTCTGAAGTGATGCCGTCCGTCGCGGGTATCACACGCAGCGAGGCCACGGTGAGGCTGAGCGCGGAACGCTTAGCTAACTCGGTGGTGGACCAGATCGAGAATCTGGATAGCGCAATTGCCGATACCGCGGACAACTGGAGATTTGAACGAATCGGAGTCGTTGAGCGCAATATTTGTAGGCTCGCGCTTTGCGAGTTAAAGAAGGGCGATGCACCAGCAGCGGTAATTATCGACGAGGCGCTACGACTCGCTCACTGGTTCGCGGGGCCGCGGGCCCCGGCGTTCATAAACGGGGTGCTGGATACGCTGGCTCGACACCACGGCCGCCTGTGAAAATCCTTGCGGTCAATTGGTTGGATAAAGCAAATCCGCAGGCCGGCGGTGCCGAGGTGCATTTTTTCGAGATCTTCCGACGGATAGTCGACCGGGGGCACTCGGTCACGCTTGTGGCTTCGGGGTGGGAAGGGGCAGAACCAACTGCTGCCACCGACGGGATCAAGGTTCTCAGGTTTGCAAGAAGGTATAGCTTTGCGCTCAAGGCTCGCGCAGCAGTGAGACAGATTCTGAGGCAAGAGCCGTTCGACGTATTGGTAGAGGATATCAACAAGATACCGCTCTTCCTGCCGACGCTTACGAGCCTCCCGGTCTATGCGCTGGTTCCGCATCTGTTCGGGCAGTCGATCTTTCAAGAGGCTGCGTTCCCTGTTGCAGTTGTGGTGAGACTGGCGGAGCTTCCGATTCCCCGCGTCTACCGGCGGTCCGTTTTTCACGCCATTAGCAAGAGCACCAGGGATGATCTCGTGGCTCGGGGTATTCCCAAATCTGCAATCGAAGTGATATACCCGGGTGTGGACACCTCGTGGTACAGCACGGATGACTCGATTCCACGCGAGATTGATCCTACATTTCTGTACGTGGGACGCCTAAGACGTTACAAAGGTGTGGACACGGCCATCGGGGCTCTTGCGATCTTGCGGCATAAGTTCCGAACAGCCAAACTGTTAGTTGCGGGCTCCGGCGACGATCTGCCGCGCCTGAGAATCGTTGCCAGGCGGTCAGGTGTGGAAGAAAACGTCGAGTTTCTTGGATTTGTGAGTGAAGCAGAGAAACGGGACCTGATGAGGCGTGTTTGGGCGGTGGTGCTTCCCTCGGCCAGGGAGGGCTGGGGGATGACGAACATCGAAGCAGCAGCTTGTGGTACGCCCGCCTTGGCAGCCCGGAGCCCGGGCTTGACGGAGACCGTTCTCGACGGCAAGACGGGCGCGCTCTTCCCCTACGGTGATTGCCAATCGCTTGCCGGCGAGATGGATAAGCTCTGTAGCGACGAAAGCCTGAGGATGTCACTTGGCTCCAACGCCAGCAGGTTCGCCGGCCGGTTTTCATGGGATACGGCATCTGAGCTTACGGAGGCTCAACTCAAACGATTTGTGCAAACACATTACTAACCGACAGTGAGGGTTACCATGGAGATGAAGACGACAATCACTGTGCGACATACGACAATTCCAGATGAAATTAAGGAAAGAGCGAACGAGCTATTGGAGAAGATTGAAAGGAAGGTTCGTAGACCTCAGAGCGCTAACGTAGTTTTCGACGAAGATCATGGTCTTTGTGTGGTCGAGATCCAGCTGCATCTCGCTCGCGGCCGCTACAACATTGCGAAGGGCGAAGCGTCAGATTTTCGTACCGCTCTAGATGCAGCGGCTCAGAAACTGGCTAATCAGATCGATCGTGGCACTACCAGTGTGGTGCGAGCCTAGGTAATCCCGATGTCGGTATTGACCGTAGCAGAGTTGATCGAACGCAAGGGCGAATCTCTGGAGCTCACAGTTATGACTCCAGATGTAGATCTCGACCGAGAGATCAAGGTTCCGGAGATAACCAGCCCGGGTCTCGTGTTGGCCGGCTACGTTGCGCGATTCGTGAGCAAACGGTTGCACTCGTTGGGTGAGACCGAAATTTCTTACCTCGCTTCCCTGTCTCGTAAAGAGCGCGAACACACGCTGGAGCGGTTCTTGAGTTATGAGATTCCGTGTGTTTTTGTGACGAAGGGACAGAGGATACCGGAAGAGTTGCTGCGAATCGCAACAGAGAATGGTATCCCGGTTGTACTAAGCGCCCTTTCCACTTCTGATTTTTATCGCAGCATCACGCCATATCTCGAAGAAGCCTTCGCGCCCAGTACGACGGTGCATGGCTCGCTGGCCGATGTCTACGGTGTGGGCTTGTTGTTTGTCGGGCGGTCTGGCATTGGCAAGAGTGAGTGTGTTTTGGATCTGGTAGAGCGGGGTCACAGGTTGGTTGCGGACGACGTGGTGCATGTGACACAACGAGGTAGCGAAGTATTGATCGGCAGATCGGATGAGATGACCCATCGACATATGGAGATCCGCGGGGTCGGGCTAGTAGACGTTTCCGCCCTGTTTGGGGTTCGCGCCGTTCGCCAACAAAAAAGAATTGAAGTCGTGGTAGAGCTAGCCGATTGGGAGATGGCGAAGGACATAGACAGAACCGGACTCGATACCAAAACCAGAACCATTCTCGGCGTTGAGTTGCCCGAAGTGGTGATTCCACTCAACCCCGGCAAGAACATAACGGTAGTATCCGAGGTCGTGGCTATGAACCATCTCTTGCGCTTTAGCGGAGTCGATTCGGCCGGTGAACTCAATGACCGCCTCGTTGCTAGGCTCAGCGCTCAGAGGAAACTCCGCGAGTACCTTTCCGAGGACTATGAGTGAACAGGTTCAAGGGGTCGTCGTGTCGCACGGTGATCTCGCTGCCGGTCTTGTTGGGGCCGTAGCTGATATCACCGGGAATAACGCTGCGCTTAGAGCCATCTCCAACAAAGAATGCAGTGCTACGACGCTGCAACAAAGAATTGCCGAGGCCGTAGGTTCGCGGCCTTCTGTTATTTTTGTAGATCTTCCCCACGGCAGCTGTCTCCAGGCAGCAGCCCTGCAGATGCGAAAGCTTCCCAACATCTCCGTAGTCTCCGGCGTCAACCTCGCAATGCTGGTTGACTTCGTCTACCATAGTGAAGCTACGCCTCGCGAAGCAGCAGCCCGAGCCGTGGAAAAGGGCCTATCCTCCGTCCAACCGCTTAATCCGTGACGATCGAGTTGGTGCGCTTGGACGACCGGCTTATTCACGGCCAGGTTGTCGTAGGCTGGGGTAACGCGCTTGGGATCGAGTGCATCGTCCTCGTCGATGACGAAATCAGTCACAGCAAGTGGGAACAAGACATCTACGCCATGGGGATTCCCGGTAATATGAACCTGGTATTCGCCACGGTAGCCGAAGCGCGCACGCGTATGAGCGAGTTCAGGGACGCGAAATACAAAATTGCCGTACTACTTCGCTCAGTCAAGGACGCTGTGCGGTTATGCGATGGGGTTGATGCGATTAGGAGCGTGAATGTCGGCGGTCTGCACATGAGTGAGGGCCGGCGGGAAAGGCTTCCCTACGTGTACTTGACTGACGAGGAAGCATCGATGCTTCACGGATTGGCAGAACGTGGCGTTGCAGTAAGCGCGCAGGATGTGCCGTCCGCTGCTCCTGTACCGGCAGCCGACTTTTTGTAAATGGATCATTTCTTCTTGCTGCTCATCTGGGGAGTAATGGTTGGCGTCGACTTGGCGAGCTTCCCGCAAATCATGATCGCCCGCCCGATAGTCGCTGGATCAGTAGCTGGTCTCCTTCTAGGCGATCCCGTCAGCGGGATTCAGCTGGCAATCATATTCGAATTGTTTGCACTAGACGTAATGCCGGTCGGAGCAGCCCGCTATCCGGACTACGGTCCGGCTACGGTTGCAGCAGTATACGTTGCGGCCGGCTCACCCGGGATACTGGGTATTGGCATCGCCACGCTGATCGGTCTCGCAACCGCGTTTGTAGGAGGAACGGGAATGAGGATCGTTCGAAGGCTCAATACTTACGACGTTCAGTCGCATCGCAACCGGTTGGACAACGGTGACTCTCGAGCCGTATATGGCATCACGTTTCGAGGACTCATGCGGGATGCATTGCGAGCTCTCATCGTTACTGGTATCGGTCTTGCCTTTGGCTACGGTACAAGGCGTTGGTTGTCCGTGGATGTTACTACCGCCGTACTAGTATCCATTGTTGGTATTGGCTCTGCGCTCGCTGCGGGTACCTCAGGAGCGATCAAGATTACAGGACGAGGGTTGGGAGCCGTCAGCTGGATCGGTCTCGGTGCTCTCGCGGGACTGGCGTTGGTGGTGATTAAGTGAAACTGTTGCGCGCGACACTGCGTTCCTTTGCCGTTCAGAGCGCCTGGAATTTTGAGCGGATGGTGGGGGTTGGAATTGCGTTCATAAGTATTCCTCTACTCCAATCCATGCCAGGAGGACCGGACGAGCTCGGTCGTAAGGCCGCTCTCGGTCGCGCGGCGGCATTCTTCAATACGCATCCCTACTTCGCTGGACTCGCCGCCGCCGCGCTTGCCAAAGCAGAAGTCGAAGGCCAGACGTCGGAAGCGATTGAGCGCTTCCGAGGAGCTGTCGTTGGGCCACTGGGGTCGATCGGTGACCGGCTCATTTGGTTTGGCTTGCTTCCGGTGTCATCCGCAATAGCCATAGTGGTAGCTGTATTGCGGTCACCGGTGGAGGCGCTCCTAACATTTCTGATCCTATATAACGCGGTGCATCTCTTCCTGCGGTTTTGGGGCGTCAGGGTGGGATGGGAAATGGGAATTCGTGTAACTGAGGTGTTCTCACGCGGCGTTTTTCGAACCATGTTGCGGCTGGCTGGCCCGCTGGCCGGCGTTACCATGGGGATAGCTATTCCGCTCGCTGCAGAGTCGCTCATGGCTGGTTGGCGGCCCGCTGATATGGCCGGTGCTTCTCTGGTCGGGGTTGTGGGGGTAATCTTGATTGGTAGAGTTTTCCAGCAGATGGATGGCCTGAGATTCGGTCTCTTAATGCTCGGTCTGACTCTGACGGTCGGCATAGCGGTGCTATGACCGAGCTAGACGTAGCGGTAACGAATCCGCTCGGACTCCATGCCCGCCCGGCGGCCGAGCTTGTTAAGTTAGCGAGTACGTTCAGTTCTGAGATTTGGATTGCCAAAGGAAAACTCGATGTGAACGGGAAAAGTATTATGGGAGTTCTCACTTTAGCCGCCGAGCAAGGTGCCGTACTGCGAGTTCGAGCGGACGGTGATGATGAGGAGTGGGCGGTTGCAGCGCTGTTCGATCTCATTCGCGGAGGATTTGGCAAAGAATGAGTCGCTCACGCATCCTGCAGGGAATCGGCGTGTCGCACGGGGTCGCCCTTGGACCGGCCCTGGTCGTTAATCCTACCTTCAAAGATCTGCGAGAGGTACCTCTTTTTGCCGCAGACCTGGATAGAGAAGAAGAAAAGCTCAAAGAGGCGCTCGCTCGTACTGAAGACAGGCTTCTCGAGTTACGCAAGCGAACCGAACAGCGCGCAGGATCCGAGGAAGCGAAGATATTCGATGCCCAGATCATGATGATTCAGGACGAAGAATTCCTCGCGACCGTTAGGAACTTGATCAACGAAAACCATATTACGGCTGAAAGAGCGTTCGAATTCGTCTCACTTGAGCTGCGCGAGCTCTGGTCACAGTCGGACAATGCGGCTCTAAGGCAAAAGACTACAGACCTGTCAGCAATCACGGATCGTGTCCTGGGGCACCTCATCGGCAAGACGTCGTCCGCAGAGTTCACAGGCCAGCCTGCCGAATCAAGTATTGTGATCGTTAAAGAGTTGACGCCCGGGTTAACGGTCGAGTTCGATCGCGGAATAGTAGCGGCGTTTGTCAGTGAAGAGGGAACCCGTACGTCGCACGCCGCGATTCTGGCACGGAGCCTGGAGATACCCTGCGTTATGGGTCTGAGATCGGCTCTCGCCGACATAAAGAGTGGCGATCAACTGATAGTCGACGGATCGGATGGAGTTGTTGTAGTTAATCCGTCGGCAGCAAAGATAAAGAAAGCAAGGTCAAGGCAGGATCTGCGCCGGTCCCTGGAACGAGAGCTGGAACTTGGTGTTCACGAGCCGGCGTGTACCGTAGACGGCGTTTTAATGAGCCTGCGAGGGAATCTAGATCTTCCAGAAGAACTCGACAGCCTGGTAAGACACGGCGCGGAGGGCGTGGGCCTCATGAGAACCGAGTTCCTCGTTCTAGGAAGGTCGGAACTTCCCAGCGAAGAGGAACAGTATCGATACTATAAGCGAGTGGCTCAGCGGTTTCCGAGCCACCCGCTGATTATTAGGAGTTATGACCTCGGCGGGGACAAGTATCCCGCTCCCTTCCGTGCGCCGCCAGATCCGAATCCCTTCCTGGGATGGCGGGCCATTCGCGTGTGCCTAGACCAGCCGGACATGTTCAAAACGCAGATCCGGGCGTTGCTGCGGGCGCGCCTGCATGGCGATGTACAGATGATGCTACCGCTGGTAACCGGATTGGGTGAACTGGAGAGGAGCCAAGAGTTTGTTCGGGAGGCAGCGGATGCGTTGCAGAAAGATGGGGTTGAAGCTGGCAGTGATATGCCGGTTGGTGTGATGGTCGAAACACCTGCAGCGGTCATGCTGTCTGGTGAACTGGCCATGCAGTCCGACTTCCTGAGTGTTGGGACTAACGACCTAACGCAGTACACGCTTGCCGTAGACCGCGGCAACGCGAGACTGGCGGATCGGTTTCTGTCGCTCCATCCGTCGATCGTGCGCATGCTGAAACGAGTCCTGGATGCGGCCGAGGAGGCTTCAATTCCGGTAAGCGTCTGCGGCGAGCTGGCATCCGATCCGCTGGGTGGGGTTTTGCTGCTGGGTCTCGGTTACCGGGTGCTCAGTGTAGTTCCTTCAAGCCTACCGCTTGTTAGATGGTTGATCAGACAGATAGACGAAAAGGCGGCTAGATTGGCGGCTGAACGGGCCATCTCAGCCTCGACGGCTGATCAAGTAACAGCGGTACTGAGCGAGGTCCTCGCAGAGCACGTGGATGCTGATCTCTTGAGCACCGGTTGGTTGCCCACTCGACCACTCCAAACTACCTTGAAAGGCTTGAAGAAGCCTCGTTTAGGGGCCCAAACAACACGCTAACACCAACTAAATAGGAAACGAATGGCTGGAGCTCCATATATTTTTTCGTCTGAGTCGGTTACCGAAGGGCATCCGGATAAGATGTGCGATCAGATCTCGGATTCTGTCCTTGATGCGCTGCTTGCTCAAGACGAGCGGTCCCGCGTCGCATGTGAAACGATGATCTCGACTGGGCTAGTTGTAGTTGTCGGAGAGATTACGACGAATGCGGAAATCAAGGTTGCCGATATCGTGCGGAAGACGATCGCGGACATAGGATATGTCGATTCATCGATGGGATTTGATGCCGCAACGTGCGAGGTGATGGTGTCGCTCCATGCCCAGTCATCGGACATTGCGCGGGGAGTTGACACGGGAGGGGCGGGCGATCAGGGAATGATGTTTGGGTACGCCTGTGACGAGACCCAAGAACTGATGCCTGTACCCATAATGATTGCACATCGCCTTACCGAGAGGCTGTCTGAAGTTCGCAAGGACGGTACCCTGACGTGGCTAAGGCCTGACGGTAAGAGCCAAGTAAGCGTCGCGTATGCAGAGGGACGCCCGATCGCCGTTAAAACCGTCGTTGTCTCGACTCAACACGCCCCCGACATAGAGACGCCGGACATCGCCGCCGCCCTCCGAGAACACGTGATCGATCCGGTTCTTGAGAGATCCGGGCTCGAGTCGGACGGATTGAGATTGTTGGTCAATCCCACGGGCAAGTTTGTTATTGGGGGCCCGCAGGGTGATGCAGGGCTCACGGGAAGAAAGATCATCGTCGACACATACGGCGGATATGCGCGACATGGCGGAGGCGCCTTCAGTGGGAAGGATCCCTCTAAAGTAGATCGATCTGCCTCCTACGCTGCTCGATGGGTTGCGAAAAGCATTGTCGCTGCTGGCTTTGCGCGGCGCTGCGAAGTGCAGTTGGCATACGCCATTGGAGTGGCCGAGCCAGTTTCGATAATGGTGGATACGTTCAATACTGGGAAGGTGTCTGACCAGGCGCTGGAGCAGGCCATACGATCGGTTTTTGACCTAACTCCAGGCGGAATTGTAGAGGCTCTCGACTTGAGAAATCCCATATACAGACCCACCGCCGTGTACGGCCATTTCGGACGAGAAGCTGAGAAGATGGAGGTTCATGGCAAGAACGTGGAATTGTTTACGTGGGAGAACCCCTCCCGAACTAAGGAACTAGAAGACGCCGTACGCCGAGTAGCCTAGGCTTGGGAGGCGTAACGAAACTTGGGAAGTAAGAGCGCGAATATGCCTGATACGAAGACTGCACCAGAAACGGGGATTGCCACTGCCGGGTTAGAGGTGGACGCTACGTACGAGTTCGAGGTAGCGGATCTCAGCTTGGCGGATTGGGGACGGCGGGAGATCAGACTGGCTGAACATGAGATGCCCGGACTGATGGCGATTCGAAAGCGCTACTCCGCCGAAAAGCCGTTGCGGGGAGTGAAGGTAATGGGAAGTTTGCACATGACTGTGCAGACGGCGGTCTTGATCGAGACGCTCGTGGACATCGGAGCTGACGTGCGGTGGGTGAGCTGCAACATTTTTTCTACACAGGACCACGCCGCGGCGGCGATAGCGGTTGGTCCAGACGGCACGCCAGACCATCCCAAGGGTGTGGCGGTCTTCGCCAAGAAGGGTGAGACGCTGGCGGAGTATTGGATGTATACGGCCCGTGCGCTGCAATGGCCGGACGGTAGCGGTCCTCAGTTGATAGTGGACGACGGCGGAGACGCCACCATCATGGTACACAAAGGTGTTGAATACGAACAGGCGGGCAGGGTTCCAGACTTCGATCCTGAGAGCGAGCCCGAAGAGTGGGGTGAACTCCTCGCGTTGTTCCGTACGGAATTTGCCAGGAACTCCCGCCGCTGGACTGAAGCCTCGAAGAACATCGTTGGAGTTAGTGAAGAAACTACAACCGGCGTACACCGGCTCTATCAGATGCAAGAGGAGGGCACGTTACTTTTCCCTGTGATCAATGTCAACGATTCCGTGACGAAGTCCAAGTTCGATAACATATATGGCTGTAGGCACTCCCTTCTGGACGGCCTCGCGAGAGCGACAGACGTCATGCTCGGCGGCAAGGTGGCCGTGGTGCTGGGTTACGGAGAAGTGGGCAAAGGGTGTGCTCAAGCGCTACGGGGTCAGGGTTGCCGTGTGATCGTCACGGAGATCGATCCGATCTGTGCGCTGCAGGCATCCATGGAAGGTTACGAAGTGAACCGCATGGAAAATGTTGTTGCCAGCGCCGATATATTCATTACCACTACCGGGAATCGAGATGTCGTTACGGTCGAACATATGTCGAAGATGAAAGACAAGGCGATTGTTGGAAACATCGGCCACTTCGACAACGAAATCGACATGGCCGGCCTCAGGAAGGTTTCCGGAATGACGGTTACGAACATCAAACCTCAATACGACGAGTTCACCTTCCCCGACGGAAAAAGTATCTTGATCTTGGCTGAAGGTCGATTACTCAACCTTGGTTGCGCAACAGGACACCCCAGTTTCGTAATGTCTGCATCGTTTTCCAACCAGGTGCTTGCACAGTTGGAACTATATCGCAACAAAGAAAGTTATGAGAAGAAGGTCTATATGCTGCCGAAGAAGCTCGATGAGGAGGTCGCGCGCCTCCACTTGGAGCATCTGGGCGTAAGACTTACTAGGTTGTCAAAGGGACAGGCCGACTACATAGGAATAGATGTCGACGGTCCGTATAAATCAGACCACTATCGATACTGATGGTTTTCCGCTACCCCGAGGAGTGGTGCTCGGGCAAAGTCGAGTGAGCTTGTATGGTTAAGGTGAAGGTTGCACACCTGGGAATTGATCCGAAAACCAGACAACCCGTTGTGATTCTCAAGGAATCGGAGGGCGAGCGGGTTCTCCCGATTTGGATCGGCCCCAACGAGGCGAGCGCGATAGCCATGGAAATGGCCGGCGTCAGTTTTTCTCGGCCGCTCACTCATGATCTGCTCAAGCAGGTCATCGTGGGCCTCGGTGCCACACTTGACCGAGCCGTAATCACGAAGCTGAAGAACGACACTTTCTACGCGCAGTTGCATATTCACCGGAACGACCACATCGTGCAAGTGGATGCTCGTCCGTCTGACTGCATCGCCTTGGCACTGAGGCTTGATGCAGACATCCTCGTGGCCGACGATATGCTTGGAACGACGACCGTGGATACGATAGAGCCTACAGCCGCGGAAGGCGGACCGCTAAGTCCGGATGACCTCAAGACCTATCTGCAGAATTTGGATCCCGAAGATCTCGGAAAATTCAGACCTTAAGCTGCTTGTAACAATTTTCTTCCTGGTCGTGGCGCCGGCAACCGGCTACGCGGCGCAGTTTGCTGTTACCGGACGCGTGTTCCATGTGAGGGAAAGAGACTCCGTTCCGGTTGTTGGCAGTATGGCGATGCTGCACAAGGTAACTCTCAGCGGTGGCGGTCCTGTCGATTCCGCCGATACTGACCGCAACGGGACCTACCGATTTGGGATTGCGGAGTTTGATACCACAGCGATGTACGTTGTGAGCGTCGAACACGACGGCATCGGATATTTTACGTCTCCAGTGCGATCGTCGGACGGGTCATCCGGAACCGTGGATCCCCTTTTTGTCTACGACACTTCGAGTACAGCTCCCGATCTTTTTTTGTCGCAACGCCATGTTATAGTGAGACCCAGGTCGGAAGAAGGTACGTTCCAGGTACTCGAGATACTGTTGATCGAGAACCGTGGGCGGTTAACCCGAAGTTCTCCCGACTCAGTGAGGCCTGTATGGCAGGGGGCGCTTCCTCCTGGTGTCGTGCAGTTTCAGGTTGGCGAAAGCGATGTAAGTGATCGCGCCGTGTCGCGACGGGGAGACACAGTCGTGGTTACCGCCCCCGTGCCGCCGGGTGACCGGCAGATTGTGATCAGCTATCTCATTCCAGAGGGAATGATGAATTTCGATATCCCTATCGACAACGAGGTTGAGAGGTTCAACCTGCTGGTAGGAGATTCCTCCGCCCTTGTAACGTCTAATCTTACGTATATGGGAATAGAGTTACTCGAGGACATTTCGTTTGCACGATACGAAGGATTCGACGTGTCGGCGGGCTCGCGCGTTCTCGTTCAGTTTGACGAAGCTCCGATCGGACCAGAGGATTTGATGCTGCCCGTAGTCGGGCTGACAGGCCTAGCGTTGGTGGGATGGCTGATCTGGTGGATGAGAGGCAGAGGGGCGCGAGTGAATGCCGTTCCAATCGAATCTCCGGAAGTAATCGCGACGCGCATAGTTGAAATAGAGGCCGCTTTGGAAGCCGACAAATCTCTGTCGGCGGAACACAGCGCTGGACTGCGGCAAACTCGCGATGAACTCAGGTCGCGCTTGAAGAGCGCTCTTGCGGACAGAGGAAAACCCGCTTAGTGTAGTACAGCCGCTCTGCGGCTATGTAACATCGAACGAGGACCACGGAAGCCGGTGAAATTCCGGCGCGGCCCCGCCACTGTAACGGGTGTTACAGATCGGTAGCGAAGCCACTGGGAAACCGGGAAGGCCTACCGAATCGCCCGAAGCCAGGAGACGATCCCGTTCCTGCCACATTTAAACGATTCCTCGCGGGAGGGACGGTGGACAGCGGCGCAGTCTTCTGAGACGCTCACGCCCCCGCCTGCGGGAGGTGTGAGCGATTTTGTTTAAGAAGCTGCACGTTGTTCTTTTGTGTGCCCTTGTTTGCGGTTGCGGCAACCGGGCCGATACGGCCGCCTGGGTTACAGACGACCTCGGTGATTCGATTCAGGTCGCGCCGTCGGCTAACCGTATCATCTCTCTTGCTCCGTCAATAACTGAAGTGTTGTTCGCCATCGGCGCCGGCAGCCGGGTTGTGGGTAGGACACAGTGGGGGGACTATCCGCCCGAGGCTCTCGATGTTGAGAGCGTCGGAGATGGCCTGCGCCCCAACGTGGAAGCGATAGCCGCGCTCGATCCAGACCTCGTTGTGTTTTACCGCTCGACGGCGAATGAGCACGCAGTATCCCAACTCGGCGAACTCGGAATTCGCTCAATAAGCCTGCGGATGGACGAGCTACAGCAAGTGGCTCGCGTGGCGCGCATTCTTGGGCGTCTCACCGGTGACAGCATAGCAGCAGACTCAATCGCGGATTCGTTCGAGGACGCGTTGAGGGAAGCGAGCGAGTCTGCGCGCACTGCCACCTCCAGGTGCTCTGTAGCGATCATAGCATGGGACAATCCTCCGATGATCATCGGTGGTGGGAGTTTCCTCACTGAGATTCTCGCACTTGCTGGATCGGACAACGCATTCGCTGACGTAGCGGCGCCGAGTGCTGAAGTCAGCATCGAGGCAATCGCTGCGAGAAATCCCGATCGAATACTTACACTTGGAATCGAGGGAATCCCGGACTATGCGCGGCGGCCGGAGTGGCGCGTGATCGAGGCCGTGCGCAAAGGACGTTTCGTACCTGCGATCGGGAGTCAATTTGCGAGACCGACCTTTCGCGCGGTCGACGCCGGGCTCGACCTGCGTGCGGCATTGGGTGACTGCAGCTAATGATCCGCTGGCTCGGACTATGCGTCGTTGCCGTGCTGGCCGTGGGCTTGGGTGTGTCACTCGGACCTGCTGAGCTACCGTTTACAGTTGTCGTGGATGCGCTGACTGGTAGAGGCGACCACACTGATGTTGCCATCGTTCAGAAACTAAGAGTGCCAAGAGTGCTGCTTGCGTTCGTCGTAGGAGGGAGTCTTGCCGTGACGGGTGCGGCACTTCAGGCGCTGATACGCAACCCGCTGGCCGAGCCTTATCTGCTGGGCCTTTCAGGTGGCGCCGGTCTCGGTGCGGTACTGGCGATCGCCACTAACATTGGGAGCGCATGGGCCGTGCCTTTGGCCGCCACTATTGGTGCGCTGGCGGCGATCGCGCTGGTATATCGGTTGGCACTTGTGGCTGGAGGGGTGCTAGACACTCGCGTCTTGCTGTTCGCCGGAGTGGTAGTGAGCGCATTTAGTACCGCCATCATGGGTGCGATTCTTGCACTGGCGCCGGCGGCGGAACTCCGCAACGCGATCATCTGGATGTTGGGGGGATTCGACAGAGCGTCGTGGCTGACGCTGGGGATCTTCACAGCGTACGCCGCCGTTCCACTGGCGTTTCTCTTCGTATCGAGCCGCTCGCTCGATCTTATCTCGCTGGGCGAAGAACCGGCGCAGTTTCTTGGAGTTAATGTTGAGCGGCTGAAGCGGCTCCTTTACCTCTTTGCATCGCTGCTGACCGCGGCTGCCGTAGCCGTCTCGGGAATCATTGGATTTGTCGGGCTCGTAATACCGCACGCCGTGCGCATGGTGTGGGGTCATACCCATCGGGCGTTGCTGCCAGGAGCGTTTCTTCTAGGTGGTACGCTCATGGTGTTCGCCGATGCCATCGCCCGTACTGTGTTCGCTCCGACCGAACTTCCGGTGGGAACCGTTACTGCGTTGATCGGCGTGCCCGTTTTCGTTGTGTTGGTGAGAAGATGGGCGAAGTAGTTCTGTCCGCCAGCGACCTCGTGTACCGGTACCCGGGCGCCGGGTCTGATGCTCTTTCAGGTGTTGCCGTTGACGTAGTGAAAGGCCAGCTCGTCAGCATAGTGGGCCCCAATGGGAGCGGAAAGACAACGCTGCTGAGAATCTTGCTTGGGTTGCTGCACCCGGTTGCGGGCACGGTCTTGATCAAGGGCAGGGCCTCAGAGTCGTGGTCTAGGAAAGAGATGGCGCGGCTTGTCGGTGTTGTGCCTCAGCGCGAGGTCCCTGTATTCCCGCTACGCCTCAAGCAGGCGGTTATGCTCGGCCGCTATCCCCACCTGGGTCCCCTCGGTTTTGTGAAAGGTAAGGACCATCGAGCGGTGGCGCAGGCTATGGACCGCTGTGATATAAGCCATCTCTCCGACAGATGGACGACAACTCTATCCGGCGGTGAGTGGCAGCGCGTTCGCATCGCTCGGGCGCTGGCACAAGATCCTGAAGTCCTAGTGTTGGACGAGCCGACGGCTGGCCTCGACATCAAGCACGAAATGGAGGTGTTCGAGTTGGCGGCGCTGCTGGCGCGGGACGAAGGGATGGCGAGCATCATGGTCACCCACCAGGTGAACCTGGCGGCCAGATTCTCGAACCAGATAATCGTTCTCGATGCAGGAAGAACAATTGCCGCTGGAGTGCCGACCGAAGTGCTGAACGCTGAGATCATCGAACGCGTATTCGACTGGCCGGTGAATCTGTTCACATGGAAAGGCATTCCCCAGTTCCTGCCTAAACGTACTGATGAATCATGATCACAATTTCTGAGGAGGTAACCGTGCGCAGATGTGCTTCAGCTCTTATGACTCTTGTCGCCCTTTTCGCAGCAGGCGAAGTGGCAGCACAGGAAATTCGCGATACCACGGCGTTGGATCCGATCGTGGTAACTGCAACGAGAGTCCCA
>JACZUR010000195.1 GCA_022573095.1 Gemmatimonadota bacterium
CCTCAACGAATTTTCCGGGTTCCGTAAACACCACGCCGAGGTTGCTTAAGGAGTTAGCTGTTCCGACTGTATCCCCAATCAACTCCGCAATGCTAATCGCCTCGCGGAAGTGGCGAGCCGCAGCTTCATAGTCGCCCAGTCCTGTTAAAGTTATGCCCAGGCCGTTTAGTGCACGTCTCTGGTTGGATCGTAACTTAAGTTTCTCAAGGAGTTCAGCACTCTCGCTAAACGACTCAGCTGCCTCCACCAGCTCACCAGATACCAGCAAGCAATAGGCGTGTGTAAGTAAAACGTGTGCTCTCGCGTGCTCATCATTCGTCGTTTTTGCAATTGTGGCTGCTTCGGTGGCGACTGCGTTCAGCCGTTCGGAGTTGCCGAGATCGTATGAAAGTTCCGCCTCGACCTGGAGTGCGTTGACGAGCGTCTGCTGCGTACCGTTCTCCCGCGCGCTGCGAACGGCTGCCTCCGCGGTCGCGACGATGGTCTCATCATCTTCAAGGCGTCCCCGATGTATGATTTCGGCCTGCAGCAGCAGCACTTCGACAGGATCGAGATCTTCAGCTTTTGTCAGATCCCATTTGTTCAGGACGTTGTAGGCTGATTCGTAACGCGTCTGCGCGGAGAGGGCCTTGGTCAGCAGCAGCGGCAGGGCCGGTGGGAAGGTTGAATCGCGGGACTGAATGATCGACTCTATCAACTGCTCTACGGCTATTGCAGCTCCCTGCGATACCGCATTTTCCCCTGCCTCTAGTACCAACTGCGTGGCGTCATCCAGCATCTCTGCGCTGACTAGATGATACGCGCGCTCCAAGTCGGAATGAACGCCCCGCTCATCTCCGGCGACAGCATGTGGTGCGGCCAACAGGCCATGAAAGTATCTACGGCTGTCTTCAGACATTCGTGAAGCTGTGTACGCCTGGTGAAGCTCGTTCTTGATTGTGAGCCCGCCCTTCTCGAATCGTACGAGTTCTCGATCCACTAGTTCGATGGCGCAGCGATCAACTTTGCTGCGAGGAAGATCCAGCAGTTTGCGGGCATCTTCCGCCGTCATTCTCTTGCCGGCGATGGCGAGTAGTTCAAGCAGGTGGCGTGCATGCTGCGAAACATCCCGATACTGGCGGTCGAAGATCTCCTTCATGGTCTCGGGTGGATTCCATTGCTTACGGCCCGGTTTCCAGCGTTTTGTTATCGCCAGAGAACTGGAGCCGTGTTCCCTCCAGTCAAGTACGAGAACCTCCATCAGGTGCGGATTTCCATGTGAAAGTTCGAGGATCCGTTCCAAAATTTCTTTCTGATGCCCGCTATCCATTACCTGGGTTGCACTGAGAAGACGCTCCACAAGTTCGTGCGCTCTGCGTCGGTCCAGCGGTCCTACTTCCGTAGTGTGTTGCCACTCAACCGCCTCGGTATTTGAGATGTCCAGCGATTCAACTCGTCCAGCCGCTCTAGATGAGGCCGTTCCCAGCACCATGAATGCTTTTGAAGAGATTCTCTTGAAAAGGAAATACAGGACGTCTCGCGACGCCTCATCCATGTTGTGCATGTCGTCGATCGTAAGAAGGAAAGGTGCGTCTTCTACCACGGGGTCGAGCATGCGGCAAATTGCTTCGGCAACCCGAGGTCGAACGGAATCGGCATCTATGTTGATGGGATCGGAGATGCCGGGGTAAAGAGTTTTTAATTCGGGTATGACACGGCTCGCTTCGGCGAGCCACATGGGATCGGTTCCGCTGACTGTGGGATTACGACAGATTTCATGCATGAGTTCAGCGACGGCCGCGTACGGAACTCTCCTGCCCATCTTGTGGCATGTCACGCTGAACACCTGCCACTCTCGAACGCTGACACCGTCTGAAAACTTCCGCAGTATGGAGGTTTTTCCGATTCCTGGTGATCCGGTCAGCAGGCACGAACAGGCGTTGTTGCTTCGCGTCTCGCCCCAGATCGCTTCGAGTTTGGAGAGAAGTATATCTCTGCCAACAAACTCCTCTCGACGTTCTCTGGGATAGGGAGTCGGGTGTTTCTCCTCCCGACCCTCTTCGATTCGGCGAAGAAGCCGTTTGAGGTCCGGTGGCTGGTCCTCCCGTCCCTGTTCGGAGATGCCCTCCCTGTGAGCCCGGAGAATCGTGATGGCCTGTCCGCGATCGTTGCGGAGTAGGGTATCCTCCGCAAGCGCCAACACGGCATCGTCGTTCAAGGGATCGAGCTCGAACAGAACCGTTGCGTGTTCTCTGACCTTATCGAGTCTTCCGTCGCGGCGCTCATGCCGTAACTCATCCAGAAGCACGGAGCGCACCTTTGCCGCAGCCATCGCTCGTACTCCGTCTACCCAGTGGGAAAAAGCGACTCCACCGCAGGTTTCGAGTTCCAATAACGGAGTTTCGAGCATGGAGATCTCTGCAAACTCGCGGCTTAGGAGATCGAGTTCGGTTACGATGTTCGCAACGAGTTGAACGGTCCCGAGCTCGGTCCTCAGAGCATCAGGTCCGAGCGCGTTTCTGAGGGCAGTGAACGACTGCGCCAGAGAATGCCGACCCTTTTCCTCGAGTACCTCGGGCCAAAAGAATTCGACCAGGGTAGATTTCGACGTCGGCCGGTATCGGGCTTCAAGCGCCAGATAGGTCAACACCGCTAGCTGTTTTTTCGTCCGGAACCTGAGGATACCTCCGTCCGGTGCGACGATCTCCGGGACTCCGAATACTTTGAGGCGATAGTGCTTGCGCATGGCGGCGTTCCTTGGGTTCTTCGCTAAGATGTATCAGCCGAGTCAAACGAATGTCAACACAGTGGCTTGCCTGAGGTTACGAGATCGGACTCGCCAACACGTCCCCCAGGTACGATCTTCTCACCATGTCCAATAACACCCTCATCTCCCTCGACGAACTGCAATCCAGCCTCGCCGACCCCGCTTGCGTCTTGATCGACTGCCGCTTCTCCCTCATCGGCACCCACAAAGGCCATAACGCCTACCTCGAGAGCCACATCCCCAGCGCCGTCTATGCCCACCTCGACGACGACCTCTCCGGCCCGGTCGTAACGGGCCAGACTGGCAGACACCCGCTGCCCTCCGTTGAAGAATTCGTAAACACACTCTCGGCGTGGGGGATCGAGACTGGCGTGCAGGTGGTCGCCTACGATGACACCGGCGGATCGATGGCCGCGCGGCTGTGGTGGATGCTGCGCTGGCTCGGCCACAACGACGTGGCGGTACTGGACGGCGGATGGCAGGCGTGGGTCGCAGCTGGATACCCGGTAAGCAGCGGCGCCGAGTCGCGGCACAGAAAAGCGTTCGAGGCGCGGCCCAGACCGGAACTGGTGGCGGACGCCGCTGAGGTAGAGCGAATCCGGAACGACGACTCGTACGTACTGTGCGACTGCCGCGGCGCGGACAGGTTCAGGGGTGAGAACGAAACGACCGATCCGGTGGCCGGTCACATTCCCGGGGCAATCTCTCTGCCGTACGCGGGAAATCTTAGCGAAGATAAAACCTTCCGCCCCGCCGCCGAGTTGCGGCAACGTTTCGAGCAATCACTCGGCGGTACCGCGTCGGAAAACGTCGTGCTCTACTGCGGCTCGGGTGTCACGGCCGCTCACAGCGTGCTTGCCATGGCGTACGCGGGGCTCGGCGACGCGCGGCTCTACCCGGGTTCGTGGAGCGAGTGGATTACGGATCCCAGTCGACCGGTGGAGTGATAGAGGGATAGAGGGATAGAGGGATAGAGGGATCGAGGGGTTGGGGGGTTGGGGGGTTGGGGGGTACAGGAATACAACGCTCATCGCTTTACGATATTTATCGTGCAGCGTGCAGCGTGCAGCGTGCAGGGGAGGAGGGAGCGGGGATCGTACTCGCATTCGGGTTGATAAACCCGTAATTTCCTGCCCACATGTTTGGCACCCAGGATCGTCTCACCGCATCATATCGGAGCGTTAAAGCGCTAACACACGTCAGTTTACTGACAGAGCCGAGCCGCGAGTTTACTCGTGGTAACACGCGGAAGGGGATATGACAGATACTCTCGAACGACTGACCGCCGCCCTCGCCTATCCGAGCGCTAAAGCGCTCGCTGGGCGCGCTCGCATGAATGCGCCCGCGGCGCGTCTTGAAAGACGCAATTCAGTGTCCTTTAGGGCACGTCGCGAAGCGCCGAGCCGGCCTTTCAAGGCCGGAATCGACGAGCGATGACAACAGACGCCTTAGACCGCCTCAAATCCGCACTCGCCGACCGCTACACGATCGAGTCGCAACTCGGTCAGGGCGGTATGGCCACGGTGTACTTAGCGCACGACGTGAAACACGACCGGAAGGTCGCTGTGAAAGTGCTGCGACCTGAGCTCGCCGCCGTCCTCGGCGCCGAGCGGTTCGTGCAGGAGATCAGGACAACGGCCAACCTGCAGCACCCCAACATCCTTCCGCTGTTCGATTCCGGCGAAGCGGAGGGGTTCCTCTATTACGTCATGCCTTTCATCGAAGGCGAGACGCTGCGCGACAAGCTCAATCGCGAAACGCAGCTCGGCATCGAAGAGGCGGTGAAGATCACGACGGACGTGGCGGATGCGTT
>JACZUR010000018.1 GCA_022573095.1 Gemmatimonadota bacterium
AGCTGACTATTCCAATTGGGTCCAGGCATGCTCTCCGGCTCCTTGGCGTCGGGTCGATACGCAATCGGCTGCTCTACGACCAACAACTCAAGTATGCTCCCGATCGGGGCTCTGCCGAACAGATAACTGGCAGACTCCTGATGGCCCACCTGCAGCGTACATCGTCGGCCGCCTCGCTAAACTCGTCGTCTGTCGATCTCAGGGTGGGATATTTCGAGAAAGAATCTTTGAGAGGTGTGCTCCTCAACGTCCCGGAACGTATCTTCGGCGCCTTCACGGGCGGAGACTTCGAGTTTGCCGGCCGAGCAATTGCTGAGTCGGCCGACTCGCTGGCCGCGCTCGCCGCTATTAGCGGCTTTGATTTGCCAGACTATGCTGTGTCGCCCTGGGGAGTCCGTTCGTTCTTTATGACCGACTCCCCGCGCGGCGAACTGGCTCGCTCTCGTTTCAGAGAGATCCGAGCCCAATTGGATCTTCTGCTGGGGCGGGGTTTGGATACCGACTTCAGGATTGGCGGTGAATATGTATCTCAGCGGGTCGAAACGTTCTCGAGGCTTGAATCTTACCGTAGCGTGGCCGACGGCGCGCCAGAACCTCGGCTATCTTCGTTCAACCCGTTTGCGGCAGCAGGGTACCTCGAACTGGAGCAGCGGGTTGAAGAACTTAGCCTGAGCGTGGGGATAAGGGGTGATGCCTTTAACGGACGTTCCGGAGCGGAGCTGGGTGAACTCGGCACCAAGTTTGGTGTCAGTCCGAGATTCGCCGTTTCCACCGAACTCCAGAACGCCACAGTCGTGGTGAGCTTCGGCCGTTTTGTCCAAGCCCCCGACTTTCAGTTTCTTACAGACGCGGCGTTCGACGATACACTTCGGACGGGACGGTCACGGCGCGGTAACGCTTCTCTCGGTTTCGAAACTTCATGGCAATACGAGTTCAGCGTGCGGGTTCGCCCGATTTCCGAATTGGGTGTAAAGGTCGGCGTTTACGTTAAACGGTTGGACGGCTTGATCTCTTCAGTTCCGATCGGTTTCGATCCAGACAGCGCTGTTTTCGCTAATGCGGACTTCGGCAATGTCCGGGGACTCGAAATAAACATCGAACGGGAAATGCGCGGCGGCATCGCTGGAAGAGTTACGTATGTGATCCAGCGAGCGACGGCAACCGCCACAGACGCGTTCGATTTCTTCCGGAGGCTTAGAATCTCGCCCATCGGCGATACGATTATTCCGGCATCTATTGAGATCCCCCTCGATTTTGACAGGCGCCATTCGTTGATAGGTGTTGTGAGGTGGCGTGTCCCAAGGTCGTTGCACCGAATATTCGGCGGCATCGAGGGAGCTGGAGTACTGCGGTGGAGTACCGGTCTACCTTTTACTAGAACCAATCTGGAAGGCGATTCTCTCTTGGGGATTCCAAATGGAGAACGTCTACCGGCGCAGTTCACTTTTGACCTGTTGCTTCGCCGCAGCTTTGAGGTGGGCGGGCTGCGAGTCGGAGTATATCTGGATGTTAGGAACCTTACCAACAGGAGTAACATCGTCGCAGTGCGGCGAGACACGGGGGAACCGGCGCCGGGTGTCCTACAGGTAGAGGGAATGGCGAGCCTGGCGTTTCAGCAGCACCCTGAGCCGATTCCGTATGAATCGCCCAGATACAGACCTGAGCTGGACCTCGACGGTGACGGACTGATCCAGGGCCAGGACGAATTGCTGCCGATTTTCCGGAGAGCAGCCAGGGATTTTCTTCAGCCGATCTTCGCCTTTGGTCCGCCGCGAGTTTTGAGACTAGGGACCGAGATCATCTTCTAGACAGGCACGGCGCTGGTGGCTAGTGAGCGGCAGCAAGGCTAGTGTAGCAACGCTACGTTCAGTCGTCGAACTCCTCGATAGATCCAGGCGGCTGGTCGTTCTCACCGGAGCTGGGATGTCGCAGGAGTCCGGCGTTCCGACCTTTCGCGACGAGTTGAGCGGCCTTTGGGCCAATTTTGATCCCGCCGAGCTTGCGACCGAGTCTGCGTTCAGGAAAAACCCGGCCAGAGTTTTTGGCTGGTACGTAGCCCGATTGAGGAAGGTGCGGGCCGCCGAACCACATCATGGTTATCTTTCGCTAGTAGCCCTAGAAGATCGTTTCGATCAGCTGACCGTGATTACCCAGAACGTAGATGGTTTGCATTCCAGAGCGGGTTCGAGTTCCGTTTTGGAAATACATGGTTCCCTGGAGCGCTTTAGGTGCTTGGATGCGGCGCACCCATATGAGTACGACCCCCCGCCGCGAGGAGAGGAGTCATCGGAGGATATTGAGCCTCCGGTCTGTACAGTGTGCGGGAGTCTGATACGGCCCGGCGTGGTCTGGTTCGGCGAGATACTTCCCGAACGTGTGGTCCAGCAGGCATGGGATGCAGCGTCTAAAGCGGACGCAATGATGGTGATAGGAACTTCTGCTGAGGTCTATCCCGCCGCAGATCTACCTAGAGTGGCAGCGGAATCTGGTGCCGCGGTCATCGAGCTCAATCCCATGTCGACTCCACTGTCGCGAACGGCGAACTATTGTTTACGCGAGACTGCGGCGGGAGGGCTCGAGGCGATCAACGATGCTCTCGCGGGCGCGAAGAAAAATGATGGTTAGCGAGCGGAGGTTGAGGCGCACTAAGATAGTCGCCACGCTTGGCCCGGGATCGGCGGCGGAAGATACGATTCGATCCATGATAGCCGCCGGAGTCAATGTTTTCCGAATCAACAGTTCCCATGGTACGACCGAGTCTAGAGCGGACATGATGCAGTTGGTCCGTCGCGTGGGTTCGGAACTGGACGTCCATGTGGGCCTGTTGGTTGACTTGCAGGGTCCGCGTATTCGCGTTGGTCAGCTAGATGAACCGGTTGAACTCGAACCGGGATCCGATATCGTTTTCGCTCCTGAGAGCAGCGCTTCCGGCGCTGAGATTCCGACTACGTATGAGTATCTTGCCGCCGACGTTACGGTAGGAAACAGAATTTTGCTCGACGACGGGTTGTTGGTTACCCAAGTGTCAGGAATAGCAGACGAGAGGGTAACCGCAACGGTGATCCATGGTGGTTGGCTGGGAAGCAACAAAGGGATCAACCTCCCAGGAGTTCAGGTCAGCGCGCCCGCCGTGACGGAGAAGGATGTGGCCGACATCAAAGTTGCGATTGAAAACCACGCTGACTATCTGGGAGTATCGTTTGTGAGGCGGGGGGAAGACGTTGAAGCGGTGCGCGAAAAGGTACCCTCATGGATGCGCTTGGTTGCGAAAATAGAAAAGTTGGCAGCGCTGGAGCATCTTCAAGAGATCATCGAAACTGCGGATGTCGTGATGGTGGCGCGGGGCGATCTCGGTGTTGAACTGCCATTCGAGAAGGTACCGTTGGCACAGAAGCGCGTGATAGCCGAGGCAATGAGGCTCGGCAAGCCGGTCATCACCGCCACCCAGATGCTCGAATCGATGATGAGAAGTCTCAGACCCACCAGAGCTGAAGCGTCCGATGTTGCAAACGCCATCTTGGACGGCACGGATGCGGTGATGCTATCGGCTGAGACTGCTATCGGTGAGTATCCGGTTGAAGCAGTTAATGCGATGGCACGCATTATCACCGAGATCGAGCGATTCGCGCTGGATTTACCGTCCTTGAAGCGCAGGAGGCCCGATTGGTCCGCTGCCGGTGATGTCGACGTGGAGACGGCGATCGCGGGAGCCACATGCGCAGCCGCTGAGATGCTCGCCGTTCCGCTAATAGTGTGTTTTACGAAGAGTGGATTTACGGCGCGCAAGGTGTCGAGTCGGAGGCCCCTTATTCCCATTCTCGGTCTGTCGACCGAACTGACCACCTGTCGGCAACTTGCTCTAGTTTGGGGCGTCATCCCCGAATGGGCGGAACAGGCGCCGAATTACGAAGCGATGCTCGACATGGCCAAAGAGACATTGGTCGCGAAGAATTATGTGTCCCGAGGAGATCGCATAGTTGTCACGGCCGGCGTTCCCTTTGACGTACCCGGCACCACCAATCTGCTGAAGGTTGAGGTTGTCTAAGTGAAGATGACAGTGCTCGGTACGGGGACGTCTTTCGGCGTTCCCCAAGTAGGGTGTTCTTGCGACACGTGTACTTCGAGCGATTCGAGAGACCGCAGGACAAGAGTGGCGGCAGTTTTTGAGAACGACGACGGTGCGGAACGTCTCGTTGTGGATACGCCTCCCGAATTCAGACTGCAACTGGTAGATAACGGAATACCCGACGTGGTAGCTGTGCTCTACACGCACGACCACGCCGACCATGTTCACGGTATAGACGACCTCCGGGCTGTCTCGGTACGAACGGGCAAGCTTCCCCTTTACGGTCCTGCAGAAGTTCTTGAGCGAGTGAGGAAGAGGTTTAGTTACATCTTCGATGACGGTGTAAAACCGCCCCCGGGGACTTCAAAGCCGAAACTGTCTACGCACCCACTCGAACCGGGTGTTCCGGTGTCAATTGCCGGCATGCGAGTAGTGCCGCTAGAGTGCGATCACGGCGATATCCGTGTGTTCGGCTATCGTGTGGGAGATTTCGGTTACCTGACCGATGTAAAGGCCGTTTCGGACGCTTCGCTTGAATTGCTGGTTGGGGTGCGGGTTCTTGTGATTAACGCTCTCTTTGAAGAGCCGCACCCGACGCATCTGTCAATTCCGGAGTCTGTGGCGTTGGCGCAGAAAATAAAGGCAGAAAAGACGTTCCTGACGCACTTAACTCACCGTTTTCGCCATATCGAGCTTGAGCACAGGCTGCCCGAGGGGATTGCGCCTGCGTTCGATGGACTGACAGTGACTCTTTGACGGAAAGCAGGTGGACCGCTAGAATTCGCATGAAGGACCCGTCTTACGTACGGTGACAGGGCTGGCCATCTATGGGCTTGTCCGATAACAGGAGATGGTGAAGATGTCTGACAGTGATGAGAGCCCGGTGGTTGTTGTTGAACGCGGAGGCCTCGGACAGTTCTTTCTGGGATTGGCGGTGGGTGCCGGTTTGGCTTTGATCTTTGCTCCTCAAACGGGAGAGGAGACCAGGCGGGAACTCAAGAACCGCGGTAGGCGGTTGCGGTCGGCCACTTCGGAAAAGATGGAAGACCTGCAGGAAACCCTTGGGGGCAAGTACGAAGAGACGAGAGCTCAGATCGAGCAGGGAATCGACACGGCTCGCCAGGTAGCACGTGATACACGTGAGGTTGGCACGGCTGGGGTGACTTCGGCGCGTGAAGAACTCGAACGGCGTCTCTCCGACGCGCGCGCGGCACGCCATAAGGAGGCGGCGACCGAAACGGCAGATGAGTGAGGTGAGATTAGGGTCTATCGGACCCTGCCTTGAATGAACAAGGCGTGGATCGACCTTCGCAGCGACACCGTTACTAGACCGTCGCCCGAGATGCTCAGCGCCATGACCAAGGCCGAACTCGGGGACGATGTTCTGGACGGCGATCCGACGACTCGCCGCCTGGAAGAACGCACCGCCGAATTGCTCGGCCTGGAAGCGGCCCTGTTCTTTCCCTCCGGTACCCAGGCGAACCAGACGGCCATCAACCTTATCGCCCCACCCGCGACTGAGATTGTAGCCGAAGCTGGCTCGCACATCTTCCACTATGAGAAGGCCGGTGCGGCAGCTCTCTCCGGGGTTCAGATCCGGTCTGTCGAGACCACAGACGGCCTGCTGTCCGCCGACTTGGTGAAGGGCGCTATTCGTGAGCCTTCACCGCACTTGCCGACGACCGCAGCTGTGTCGGTGGAGAACACACACAATGCGGCGGGCGGACGTGTGATGCCGCTCGACTTGATGGATGGAATCCAGCGCGCCGCCGCAGAACGGGGAATTCCCGTCCACATAGACGGCGCGCGGCTGTGGAACGCAGCCACGGCCCTTGCAGTCGAACCGTCTGAAATCGCAAAATTCGGAACCACGGTAATGGTGTGTTTCAGCAAGGGACTTGGCTGTCCGGTGGGTTCTTGTCTGGCGGGTCCAAAAGACCTGATTGAGCGTGCTTGGCACGTGCGAAAGCGATTTGGAGGTGGAATGAGGCAGTCGGGTGTCTTGACAGCGGCGTGCCTCTTCGCGCTCGACCGAAATTTAGAGCGGCTAATCGATGATCATGAAGGCGCAAAACTGTTCGCGAGCCGCCTGAGCACCCATGCAAACATCGAGGTATTGGAGCCGGAAACGAATATCGTCATGTTAGATCTCAAGAATCGTGTCGCAGTCGAAGCCGCCGCTTTACTCGCGGAGAAAGGAGTGCTCCTCGCGCCGTTCTCCAAGAACCGGCTGCGAGCCGTCACGCACCTGGACGTTTCGGAATTACAGTTGTTACAAGCGGCCGACATAGTGGGAGAAGTTCTCAACTAAGGGTTACGCATGCGAGTCATAGTCGTCGGAGCCGGAGAGGTAGGATACCACGTAGCTGACAGGGTGTCGCAGGAGCAACATGACGTAGTCGTTATAGACCTCGATGCTGACAGGCTCGAATATGTGCAAAGTCATTTGGATGTAGCGGTCATCAAGGGTAATGGTGCAAGCCCGGCCGTTTTGAGGCAGGCCAAGATCGGGGAGACTGAGTTGCTCATAGCGGTTTCGAGCGTTGACGAAGTGAATCTCGTGAGTTGCATGGGCGCTCGAGGATTCCCCGGTCTGCTCAAGATCGCTCGCGTTTCTAACCCTGATTTCTACAAAGACGAGAGCCGGCTGCACCCCGAATTGTTCGGTGTAGATGTGATGGTCAATCCCGAAAGAGAACTCGCATTAGAGACATTCCGGCTGCTGCAGTCGACGGCGGCGACCGACATAGCCGTGTTTGCCGGAGGTTCGGTACAGCTCGTAGGCTTGGTGATTCAAGAAGACGCACCCATCGCGGGCAGGAAACTCGCCGACATCGGTTCAGAGGTCGGACGATCCAGCATGCTCACCGCCGCCGTAAAGCGTGACGGAAAGACTGTAGTGCCTCGAGGGTCGATGGAATTGAGGGGAGGAGACCATATATACGTTGTTGTCCGGCCTGACGGTGTTCCTAAGGCGCTGGAACTGTGCGGATACAAGCCCGTGAGACTGAAACATGTTATGATCGCCGGCGGCAGCCTCGAAGCTTTCTACTTTGCGGAGCTACTGCAGCAACACAGCGTTGAGTGCACGCTGATCGTGAAGGAAAAACGTCGTGCCCAGGAGCTGGCTGAGATGCTGGACCAGGCGTTGATTCTCAACGGTGACGCCACCGATGTGGAGTTGCTCGAGTTGGAGGGTGTGGGCGGTGTCGATGCGTTCGTCGCTCTCACCGACAACGACGAGAGCAACATTCTTGCAGCGCAGGTTGCCAAGGATATCGGTGCTAAGCAGGTGGTCACGCTGGTCAACCAGATCGAATATGTCCCCCTTGCCCGCAGGATCGGGCTCGACGCCGCAGTAAGCCCCAGACTCTCGGCGGCCAATGCGATCTTGCAATACGTTCGCCGTGGCAACGTCACCAGGGTTGCTACGCTGAAAGACACGGATGCGGAGGCGATTTCGTTTCAGGTGACCGCGAACGCCCCGGTAGTCGGGAAGAGCATTGCTGACGTTGATTTTCCCGAAGGTTCTATCGTTGCGGCTATCGTGAGGGATACCGAGGTAATCATCCCGCGCGGTGAGGATGTGTTCGCAGCCGGAGATGCAGCAATCGTGTTCGCGCTACCCGAGGCAGTGAAGAAAGTCAGCGAACTCTTCCCTGAATGAACATACTCGAGGTGCTCCATGTGGTGGGCACGTTACTCGTTTGGATCGCGGTCGCCATGCTTCCGCCAACGATCATGGCGGTGTTCGAGGGGCTCCACCTCCACTGGTTGGGTGCAGTGGCCGCAACGGGAACTGTCGGGTCGGTAATCTGGTTCTTGACTCCCAGGCGGTTATCGATCAACCCGAGAGAAGGTCTTGCCGTGGTAGGACTCGGGTGGCTGGCGGTGGTTTTATTCGGCAGCCTGCCATTTCTCTTTACGGGAGTTGCGCCTCCCATCAAGGCGTTATTCGAATCTGTCTCGGGCTTTACAACAACTGGAGCCACGATATTTCCCTTCGTCGAAGATCTGCCGCCAAGCATCCTGCTGTGGCGCAGTATAACTCACTGGATCGGCGGGATGGGCATAATCGTTCTGGGCGTGGCGATCCTTCCCATGGTCGGCGTAGGCGGAGCCCAGCTGTTTCGTGCGGAAGTCCCGGGTGTTTCGGGCGACCGGCTGACTCCGCGCATCGCATCGACTGCGCGGCTGCTGTGGGTAGTCTATGCGCTGCTCACCGCCGCCGTAGGGGTAGCCTATGTCGTTCTTGGAATGCCGGTGTTCGACGCAATAAACCACGCGATGAGCGTGCTAGCCACTGGGGGCTTCTCCACCCGCAGTGAATCCATGGGCGCCTTTTCGCCAGTGATTCAGAGTGTCACCATTGCGGCGATGATTTTGGCCGGTACCAACTTCACGTTGACTTACCGTTTGCTGGGTGGAAAGTGGAACGCGTGGTTTTCGGACGCCGAGTGGAGGTGGTTCGCGGGCATTCTCGGTGTCGCTTCGGTATCGCTGTTCTTGTACTTGGGTCCGGCTAATAACGAATGGTCCTTCGACTGGTTCCGCGCTGCCGTATTCAGCGTAACTGCCGTGGTTACAACGACTGGATTTGTGACAGCCGACTTCGCTGCTTGGCCTGCATTCTGTCAGGTTGTGCTATTGGGTCTAATGTTCGTTGGAGCCATGGGAGGGTCGACCGGCGGGGGATTCAAGGTGGTACGCGCAGTGGTTGTGGCGAAGCATACGCTCAGTGAGATTAGGAAAATCCTGCATCCGAGGGCGGTAATGGTCACGAAGATCGGCCGAAGGCCGGTCAGACCTGATGTACTGCTTAATATTCTCGCTTTTCTTGCGCTGTACGTGGCTACCCACGGGATCGGCACGATCATACTCGCCGCGCTTGGCTATGATTTGGTCACAGCGACCAGCGCGGCGCTGGCTGCGATGTCTAGCATAGGTCCGGGTCTCGGAGAAGTAGGTCCCGGTAGCAACTATGCTGATCTTGGTTCGGCGGCGCACGTCACGCTTTCCGCGCTCATGCTCCTCGGGAGGCTCGAGTTCTACACTCTGCTGGTCCTCTTTATTCCGGGTACGTGGTCGCGCTGGGGAGGCGATCGATGAACATTCTTAGGGCGTAGCGGAGCGAGTGGCCGAGGGCTACCTTTCAAGTCGCCCCAGGCACGGGGGGCGCATGCTCGCGAACCGCGTCAGGACCGTGAAGGTAGCAGCGCTAAGCGATGTCAGGCGTCGCTCCGAATCACCTGGGGCGAATACTACCACTCTCATATGATTCATACCGCCCTAGCCCGCAAATATAGACCAACCCGGTTCGCAGATCTTGTCGGCCAACCCCACGTGGCCGCCGGCCTCCGTGGGGCGGTGGCTCACAACCGAGTCGCCCACGCCTACTTATTGACAGGTCCCCGAGGTGTCGGCAAGACCACTGCCGCTCGAATCCTCGCGATGGCGCTCAATTGCAGCCGTAGAGCTGACCGAGAAGGTGAACCCTGCGGCGATTGCGAGTCCTGCTCTAGAATCTGGTCGGGTTTGGCGAACCTGGACGTTGTTGAAATCGACGCGGCGAGCAATCGAGGCGTGGACGACGCAAGGGATCTGAGGGAACGGGCTATGTATGCCGCAAGTGCCCCGGATCGATTCAAGGTCTACATCGTTGACGAAGCGCACATGCTTACGAGGGAAGCGTGGAATGCACTACTCAAGATCCTCGAAGAACCACCACCAAGTGTGGTGTTCGTGTTCGCGACTACGGAACCGCAGAAGATAGCAAATGCCGCGGCACCGGTGTTGAGCCGCGTTCAACGTTTTGACTTCCGGAGAATAAGCAGCCCGGTGATCAAGGAGCGGCTGGGTGAGGTCGTTGGATCTGAGGGCATCGATGCCGAAGATGATGCTCTTGCCCTGATAGCGCGGTCGGCTGACGGGGGGATGCGTGATGCACTCTCGCTGCTCGATCAGGTGGTGGCCTTTGGACAGGGTGTGGTCACTCTCGATCAGGTGAACGAGACCCTCGGATTGGCAGGCGACGATCTGTATGTGGAGCTGATCGGAATTGTTGCCGAGAGGCGCACGGCCGATGTGTTTCCGTTTGTGGCCAGGGTGGTGGATGCGGGCGTTGATCTTGGCGGGTTCGTTCACGGTACGGGACTCTTGCTACGAGGCCTGCTGGAGGTGCTTATGGGCGGCGTACCCGACATGAGCAGCTCTCTGCGTTCGGCGCTTCAGGAGCGTAGTCAAAAGTTCAGTTCCGGCGATGTGCTTCGCATGATTCGTTTGTTGAGCGAAGCGGAGGGCGTCATAAAGAACAGTCCTAATGCGCGTCTATATGTCGAGACTCTGATTTTGCAGTGGACGCTCCTGGACAAGACCGTCGAACTCCAGGACCTGATCGAGCGCCTAGGCGCGGTTGAGGGACGGAGAGAGAGGCGCACTGGGGAGGGGGAGGGTTCGGCTGGGCGCGGTACCGCTAGCGTAGATCGGCCACACAGCGTAACTCCTTTAAATAGAAGCACTTCAAGTGGCCGGCTGCCGATAAGTGAGCAGTCACTTACATTGCAACATCTGTTTGAGGTGTGGGAGAAGGTTCTTCAGGAAGTGGGCTCGTCTAGCCGGATGTTGAGGGAAGCGTTGGTCCATGCAAAGCCTCAGCAGGTGGGCGAAGGCGAACTCGTGCTTGGTGTTGGCGATGGCGATGTGCACCTTGAGGGCCTTCAGCGGGGGAGTACTCACATCGCGGAGGCGATATTTCGGGTTACGGGATCAGAGGTTAAGATCAAGTTTGTTATCCAAGATGATGGTGGTACAGCAAGTGCGCCTGTCGAGGCCGCACGCCTTGACGAAAAGACCGATAAAGAGGAACGTCTGAAGGCCTATCGGGCGAAGGACAAGGCCCTTGATGCGGCCGCAGAGGCTCTCGATCTCGAGCTAATGGAATAGGTTGCGGCCGCCCACCAAGCGAGGGTAGCTTGTATCCAAAATATCTTGAATCAGCGGTGGATTTATAACAGTCAAATGACAGATTTCTCACAATTGATCCAGTTCGGCCAGCAGATGCAGGGACGCATTACGCAGATGCAGACCGAGTTGGCCTCGCGCACAGTCGAAGGCGCCGCCGGGGGTGGCATGGTAAGAGTTGTCGTAGACGGAAAGGGTCAGATTCGATCGGTGAAGATTGATCCCAGTGTGGTGGCGGAGGGAGACGTGGAAATGCTCGAGGACCTAGTTAGCGCAGCAGTCACGGATGCGCAGCGAAAGGCCGAGAGCATCTACAAGGAAGAGATGAAGCGGATCGCTGGAGGCCTTCAGTTGCCTTTCCAGCCTCCACTTTGAGCAAGTGTCGGTTATCGATGATCTGAATGCGGAGTTGGCCAAACTCCCGGGGATTGGTCGCAAGACCGCGATCAGGCTCACGTACCATTTGTTGAAGCAACCTCGGGAGGTTATCGCACGTCTGGCGAGTTCCCTCGAGGCGGTGGCGGATCGAGTGATTAGCTGCGGTGAGTGTGGGAACTGGACCGAGTCGGATCCGTGCCCGATTTGTTCGGATCCGCGCCGTGACAGGACGAAGGTGTGCGTGGTCGAGGAGGCGTCCGACATTTCCGCTATAGAGCAGATCGGGGAGTATCGGGGACTGTATCATGTTCTGGGTGGTACACTGTCCCCGCTAGACGGTGTCGGACCGGCGGATCTCAGGATCGAGTCTCTTGCCCAGCGTGTAAACAACGGTACTCAAATTGAAGAGGTGATTGTCGCAACCAACCCCTCTCTCGAGGGAGAGGCGACCGCCACCTATCTGAAGAGCGTGCTCGAGGGTCGCGTTGCAGCGATTACCCGGATCGCGACGGGATTGCCGGTCGGGGGCGATCTTCAGTATGCTGATAAGGTCACTATCGCGCAGGCCCTGGCAGCGCGGAGAGAGCTGTAGCTGGTTGATGAAGACGAGTACTGCGCTTATTCTGGGAACTGCGGTGGGTATGGTGGGAGGGGCGGTTCTGGCCCAGCAATCGATGGGTAAGCACGGGAGAGATCTGTTTAGCCGCCGGCCGCTACGGCGGTTGGCGGCGTTAGGACACTTGAGCGGGCATCCGAGCGTAGATACTGTCCGGCTGCTGAACGACTACATAGCGTGGGAGGACAAGCCTATGCTGAAGCGACGAGCGCGATCCATCGTGAGACGTATGGAGGGTGAACTTGCTTAGATCGAGGCTACCATGAGCGGTGCAAGCACCTGGTCGTTACAGGAAAGCGACTTCAGTCAGATTCAGGCGTGTCTGAGTGCGTTGCTCAAGGCCAGCAATGCCAGGTGTTCTCTGCTTGTAGATCGAAACGGGCAGCTGCTCGCCAACGCCGGCGAGGAGCTTTCCTTCGACGCCACAGCATTCGCTTCGTTGACTGCCGCTGATTTCAGCGCCAACGATCAGCTGGCCAAGATGATCGGGGAACAAGAATTCGCCTCGCTGTTCCATCAGGGAGACAAAGAGTCGATGTACTTGGCTGATGTGGCCCGCAGGGTCATCCTGGTGGTTCTCTTTGACCAGCGCACGACGGTGGGCATGGTTCGACTCAAAGTCAAACAGACGGTTTCCGATCTGAACCGGATATTTGACGAGATGTTTGCGCGGCTCGAAGCCAGAGGCGCCGAGCAGGCACCAGGGCTGCTTGAAGGTGCAGAGGACGAGATTGACAAGCTGTTTGGTGACTAGCCGGAGGCGTAACTAATGTCGATGATCAACTACGCCTCTCGGGAGATCAACTGCAAACTGGTCTACTATGGTCCCGGATTGGGCGGCAAGACTACTAACCTGGAGACGATCCACGGCAAGGTGTCGCCCGATACCAGGGGAAAGATGGTTTCGCTTGCTACGGAAACCGAGCGGACACTCTTTTTTGATTTTCTGCCCGTCGATCTCGGTACCGTGCGCGGATTCAAAACCAGATTCCACCTCTATACCGTACCGGGTCAGGTATACTACAACGCCTCGAGAAAATTAATCTTGAAGGGAGTGGATGGAGTTGTATTCGTGGCTGATAGTCAACTGGATCGCATGGAGGCTAACATCGAGGCGATGCAAAACCTCTATGATAATATGGCTGAATACGGATACGATGTGACCCAGATACCGTTCGTTGTACAGTACAACAAGCGTGATCTCCCCAACGCCGCTCCGATCGCCGACCTGCAGGCGCAGCTAAATCCTGGGTGGCCGGTGGAGGACACGGCGAAGCAAAAGGAAGTACCGGATCCCTACCACGAAGGAGAGTTTCTCGTCCAGCAGGTCGACGGTCAGTGGGTGGAGCGTGCCCCGTATTTCGAGTCGGTGGCCGTGACAGGTGACGGGGTTTTTGAGGCTCTCCGGGCCGCTGCGAAACTGATTCTGAAGTCGCTTAGCTAAGGGCGGGGTCGTGGTTTGGACGCTTCCTAACATCCTGACTCTCACTAGGATTGCGCTCGCTCCGGTCATAGCGCTACTGCCGTTTATTAACGGGTACGTACCGAAGCTGCTGGCGTTTATCGTATTCCTCGTCGCTGCCATCAGCGACATCTATGATGGGCGTCTGGCCCGCGAAAGGGGTCAGATAACCGATTTGGGCAAGGAACTAGATCCTCTGGCTGACAAACTGCTGCTATTTGCGACTCTTATCCCGATCTACTGGCTTACACAATCGCTTAGACAGTACGAAATCCCGTGGTGGGGTAGTTTCCCTCTGTGGGTGGCAATTCTTCTGGTGGGGCGGGAGATCGCGATGACCATGTTGCGACGCGTTGCCAAGAAGAAAGGTGTAGTAATTGCGGCGGGAGGGGCTGGCAAGATGAAGACGATCGTTCAGGACACCTTCATAGGTGCCATGATCGGATGGTTTGCGTGGGTGGACATGAGGGAAAGATTCGGCTGGCAGGGGGGCTGGCTTAGCCGGCTGTGGGAACAGTTCCACGGCTCACTCGTGGCCGTAACGCTGGCCGTGGCAATCATACTCACGCTCTATTCGTTGGTTGTATACCTATATAGGTACCGGCGCATCTTCCTCGATGCGGCTACCGGTGCCACCGGTTTCGGGGATGGATCTTGAGGTTATAGCCGTAGGAACCGAGCTTCTGCGCGGACACACAATCGATACAAACACGGCTGAACTGGCAGCTACGCTTGGAGAAGTTGGTATCAGCGTTGCGCGGTGCACAACCGTCGCCGACGATCAGTCGCAGATAGAGTCCACCCTGAAAGACGCTCTTCGACGAACTGGTCTCGTTGTGCTGACCGGAGGGCTCGGCCCCACGCCGGACGACGTAACACGTGAGGCGGTTGCCGAAGTTTTCGGGGTGGAACTGGCTGTCGACGAGGAACATCTGGAACGTCTCAAGTCGTGGTTTGCAGACCGCTCAGGACGAGCGATGCCGCACAGCAATGCGAAGCAGTGCGAAGTTCCGCTGGGAGCCGAACTGCTCTCTAACCAGCAGGGATCCGCCCCTGGTATCTGGATGAAGGGCGAGGATGGCATCGCTATCCTGCTTCCCGGCGTACCCCATGAAATGAAACACATTCTGCATGCTCAAGTCATTCCGCGACTGAGAGACAGGCTGCTCACTTCGGATGGTTACGTGGCCGTTTCAAAGTCATTAACTCTTAGAACCACAGCCGTGTCAGAATCCCTGCTGGCAGACTTGTTAGCCGGTGTTGAGTCGGATATCGCTCCGGTCACACTCTCCTATCTACCGACTGTGTTCGGTGTGGAGCTGTGTCTCACGGCGTTGCGAATGCCGCCGGAGAACGCCGTCCAGGTTCTTGCCGCGGCGGAAAGCACCCTCCGTGAGCGAATCGGAAAGTGGGTCTACGGGACGGGCGACGATGATCTGGCTGCGGTACTGCTGGACCGGCTTCGCGACCGAGGTGCTAGGTTGGCTGTTGCCGAATCGTGTACCGGCGGCCTGGTGGGGGCGCGGATCACCAGTGTACCGGGGTCGTCCGACGTCTTCAAGGGCTCGCTCGTAGCGTATGACGACTCTGTGAAAATCTCGCAACTCGGAGTAGCCGAGTCGTCGATCCGCGAGTATGGTGCGGTCAGTGAAGAGGTGGTGCTCGAGATGGCCGAGGGTGTGTCCCGCAGGCTGGAAACCGACGCGGCGATAGCGGTCACCGGCATCGCCGGGCCGTCCGGCGGATCGCCGGAAAAACCTGTTGGAACGGTCTATTTGGCGGCTGTATTGAATGGCCAGACCATGACTTCACGGAAGATTTTTCCCGGTGAGCGCGAGTGGGTTCGAAACCGCAGTGCTCAGGATGCTCTAGCACTGCTTTGGGAACTGGCCTTGCGATGAGTTGGACTGTCATTTTGGCGTTAACGGGTGGTACGACGCTTGCCGTTTCGGTATTGTTCGGTCCAGCGAAATGGCACTTCGAATCGATTTGGCGGAATTCAACGTAAAGCTAAGATGCCGAGGAAGAAGAAAAAGAAAGTAACTGCCGATAAGGCGGTCGACGAGGCCCTCGCCTCGCGGCCCGTAGAGTCGTCTGAAGCTGCAGTGACTGTTGAGACGGACGTTTCTCCGTCCGGCACCGGGGATGAGGAGGGGGAAGTACCCGGGCCACAGGTCGAGGAGGACGCCGAGGTTAGCCTCGCAGAGATTGCGGCCGAATTGGATGAAGCACGTGAAAGGCATCTCCGCCTCGCTGCGGAGTATGACAACTATCGCAAGAGAACTGCCAGGGAGTTATCCGAGGCCGGCCAGCGTGCTCAGGCTCTGCTGATTGGAAGGCTGTTGGATGCGCTCGACGATCTTGGCCGTGTGTCGCAGCTCGATCCCAACGGCACCGGCAGTAAGGAGGTCATAGAGGGTGTGGTAATGGTTGAGCGGAAGGTCGTGAGGGAACTCGAAAACCTCGGATTAGTGAGGGAACGGATCGGTGGACTATTTTTACCTACGCGTGCCCGCAACGTGCAAGTCCGCCGCGAGATTACTCGGATTCAGACCAAATTCGAAATCTAGTCAACTGGAAGGGAGAGGAAAATGACAGAGCACCAGGAATTAGAGCCCAAGAGAAACGATTTTGAGGAGGAGCTTACTCAAGATGACCTCCACGACAGCCTTTTTCGGGACGTCGTGAGCCGTGAAATCGCCCACCGAGAGGGCAGAGAAGAGGGTCAAACCGTGATTGTGGAGCCTAGGCCTGGCGGAGAATCAACAGTCGTGGGACCTCGAGACAAATTGGATCAATTCCACGAATTTCGTCAGCAAGATAAGGCCGCTTACCGCGAAGTGGAAGTTGAAAGGTTCCCACAGAATCCTGAAAACCAAGAAAAGGTCAAGCAACTGGTATTGCGGAGGCTTTCCAAGGCTCGAGAACGACTAGGTTTTTCCAAGGTGCCAATC
>JACZUR010000196.1 GCA_022573095.1 Gemmatimonadota bacterium
TGACTGAGACAACCTTCAATTTGCCGCTGAGTGCCATGCTCTTTCAGTTGCTTTCGCACAGTGAAAGCGTCCATTTCGGGCGGGGATCCGTGACTGGCGAGAGCTATTGCGTAGGCGACGGGATCCGCCCCCGGAGTAAGCCCTCCAATTGCATCGGCGCTCCAACCATGCTGTCGAACGCCCTCTAGGCCCGCTCTACCTATCACGTCCAGCCCGCGTGCGGACATAGTGGTCGCCCGAGCGTCGATGTAATAAGTCGACTGTTCGCCCGAACTCAGCTTGAAGTCCCCAACCAGCACTGACTTATCGTTAAGTAAATCAATCAGTTGAAGCCGAAGCGTTGCCAAACTAGACAAGGTGATCGTTGATAGTAGTAGCTAATACTACCACTATCTAACTATGCTCTGTCAAACAGACCTTTGACCTTGTTGAAGAATCCGCCAGCCATCGCACCATCGCCTGACACTGATCCCGCGGTGACTTCGCGCGCGAAATCGCTTACGCTGGGCTGTCTATCTTCCGGTTTCCTTGCTAGGCCCTTCATGATCGCAGCTTCAAGCGCTAGGGGAAACTTCAGGCCGCGAACCGCTTGATTGAGAGCTGTGGGCTCGCTCTGCAACAGCTTCTGAAACAACTCCCGCGGAGAGCTCCCCGCATGTGGATTGGTGCCGGTCAGCATATGAAACGTGATCTTTGACAGGCTGTAGATATCGGCGCTCTCGCCAACCAATTCTCCACTAAGCGCTTCCGGAGCAACATACTGTAGGGTGCCGACGAAGAATCCTGCTCTAGTGAGACGCTCAGCAGGTTCCACCTGGGCGTCACGCGCGATACCGAAATCAAGCAGTTTCGCATTATTGGTTTGCGGATCGAACATAATATTGTCTGGTTTCAGGTCACGGTGGATGATCCCCACTCCGTGGGACGCTTCAAGGGCGGCTGCCATCTGCTCGACGACGCTGACCACCGTGGATATGGGCATGCGGGAGGTACTTTTGATATGTCTCGACAGAGGCACACCGTCGATCCACTCCATTCCCAGGTAGTAGATTCCCTCCTCTTTCCCATAGTCGTAGGTCCTGGCAACAGCTGGATGGTCTACGCGGGAGCCGAATTCTGCTTCTCGCAAGAAACGCTTAACCGCCGTTTCGTCTAGGCGTAGCCGCTCCTTGAGGATTTTGACGGCACATATCTCACCGTCGGGCCGTTTAGCCTTGTAGACAATGGCAGTGCCGCCTTCGCCGATCCGCTGGAGCAGGTGGTATTCAGCGATGGTGCGACCTTCTAGATTTTCTGTACTCATGGGTTCCGGCGAATGTAACGACTTGAAGTGAGCTAAGTCGAGGGGTAAGGTAACAGGGTATGGTTAACCAAGTCTTCCGAGCCAATGCTGTCGTGGCAACGATGCTAACGTTGCTCGTGGTTTCTGGGTGCAGCTCGTGGAAAAGGGTGGGTAGTGAACCGGTCCCGGACTCCGATATCATGGTACCGCGGTTATTCGACCCGACCACTGTTTACTCTGGAATGGGACTCGTAACCCATGGGGATCCGTATCCGTTCGTTGCCTCCGTCCACTATCTTGCAACTGCATACCCCGATTCAACCCTGGCGCTAATCTCGGTTTCGTTTTCAAAAGCAAATCTCTCATTCGTCCGAGGCGCTTCAGACTTTACAGCTGAGTACAATCTACGTGTTGATTTTCAGCGCCCCGACGGCGAACTGGTCGGGCGAATCGCGGATACTGTAACGGTAATTGTCTCGGGTTTTCGAGCGACCCTGAGTACTGATTACAATGTGACCTATGATGGTATGGTTCCGTTACCATCTGGGAGCGCGATGCTGTCGGTACGGCTCGAAGATATGCGGACCGGCGTGTCCGGTAGGGCGGAGTCACAGGTCATGGTGCCCGATTTTTCCAGCGGACCGTCCCTCTCGTCTCTTATTCCCATCGTAAGAGCGGGCACGATGAGAACCGATCTTGCCAGCCAACCGGATCTGGAACTCAATCCCCGAGCAACGGTGCCATTCGGAACTGACACGCTGCGGTTTTATCTGGAGGCATATCGTGCGGATCCCGATGCGATACTGCAACTGGAAGCCCGAAGCGCGGAAAGCGGAGAAGACTTTTGGTCTGCGGAAAAAGCTATCGGGGGCGGGGGTGAAGTCTTCGCCACGATCATCGAGATAGCTCCCGAAGATCTTCAGGTGGGTGAGTTAACGTTCCGGGCCGCGATGGAAGGATCGGATCAACCCGTTATCGCCCGAGCGTTGGTAAGTTTTTCAGACAATTGGATCGTTTCCAACTTCGAGGACGTTTTATCGTTGCTGAGGTACTTTGCTCCTCCAGCGATTTTGGATTCGCTTGCCAATGCTGGCCCAGGTGAAAGAGCGTCGCTGTGGAGAGAATTCTGGGATCAGACCGATCCGGATGTTACGACTCCCGCACACGAGGGCCTCATTGAGTATTTCTCGCTGCTCGATGAAGCCAATCGATTGTTTGCGGAGCCACGCGTTCCCGGCTGGCTGACGGATAGGGGTGAAGTTTTCATTTTGCTCGGTGTGCCGGACGAAACGTTCGAGCCGTTTTCCGATCCGCAGAGCCCGGTGCGGATAATCAGGTGGACCTATACCGCATCGAGGATCGTTCTGGAGTTTGTGGATCAGACTGGCCTGGAGATCTACAGACTCACAGACAGATCTCGAGCAGATTTTCGGCGAATAGTAAATCGCATGCGGCGCAGTTAGCTGGGTGAGAGGTTTTCTCCTCTACCTTCTCAGCTTATCGCCAGTCGTTCTTCCGTTGCCCGCGCATGCGCAACGGTCCGAGGTAAGCGGACCGTGGCATGTAATTAACGCACGTATAAGCGGCGATCGAGAGATGCTCGCCAGCGATCAGCTGATGCGTGCTGAAGCAGCTTTCGAGGTTGGCTACTTCCCACTAGCAGATTCGTTATGGAACGAGATCGACTCAGCAGGAGTTGATCGCTGGCCGTATCTGGAACTAGGGGCTGAAATTCAACTCTCGTTAGGTCAATTGTTGCCCGCTGCGCATCTGTTCGAACATGCGGCGGCGAGCGCGGACGGTGAACTACGCGGCGCCCTGTTAGCGAGAGCGGCCGATGTGCTCGAGCACGCGGGAGACGAACTGCAAGCTCTGCAACTATACCAGTCCGCATCGCAGTACGCACCACGCCTTCGTCCGTGGTTGGCTCTGCGGGTGGCCAGACTGAGTTGTGACACTAACAGGATTTTTGTGCTGCTGGCGGAGGCACCGCGCCCGGCGCGGGAACGAGCTGCCATTATGCGCGCCGGTCTTCGAGTCGCGTCCGGTGACCGTTGGGTCGCCGACTCGATATATGCTTCGCTGGGCAGATACATCGACGCGGCCCGGCTCTCATTGCTAGTCGGCGATTCAGCCCGCGCGCGCGGCTTCATAATGGCGGGCCTCGAGTCGCTGGACGATTCGGTACGTGTTTCGGCGGTAATGTTGGCCCGCGAGGTGTTTCGAGAGCCTACCGCGCCAGAATATTCTGCGCTAGGACGTGCGTTACTTCGATCGGGCGACCTCGAAGCTGCAGTTTATAACCTGGAGCGTGCGGTTCAGGTTGGAGACTCAAGCCCAAGCACATACAGAGTGCTAGGTTCGGCGCTAAGAAACTCGGGGAGAAACGAGGACGCGCTGGCGGCATACGAAGCGGCTTTCAAAAGCGGTACCGACGAAGCGCTCCGAGCGCACTTTGACAGGGGTGTGTTGCTATTGCGACTTCGTCGATACGGACGCGCCACCGCAGTGCTGTCGCAGCTTGCACGCGAGTTCCCCGAACATCCCCTAGCTGCTCGGGCGCAATTCTTGGTTGCCGATATACTAGCGGACGCGGATCACCTGGGCCGCGCCGATAGCGTGTTTCGAATCCTGGTTTCAACTTGGCCTCGAAGTGAAAGGGCTGGCGAAGCTCGCTCCAGGCTCGCCGCCCTGGCTCTTGAAAGAAATGACCGCTCCGGGGCGCTCAGGTGGTACGGGGATCAACTCGACGCGCATCCACGCGACGCGCGAACGCGGTTTAAACTGGCGCGACTTCTCAGCTCTAATGGGGACACCGCATCATCTCGGACTGCGATGACGCAACTGGCGGACATCGATACGTTGGGTTATTACGGCATGCTCGCGCGGGTAGCCCTGTCACGGGAGACTTCCTTTGACACTGTTCCCAGCGTCCCGCCGGCCAGTGGCCGAGTTCTCCAGATGTTGGAGCAATACGATCTCTTGAATCGTGCTGGAATGGCGCGGGAACTGGACGAAATGCTTGCGTACATGACTGAGCGCGTTGATTTAGATCCAGCCGAATCGGTGAGCTTGGCGGAGGGGTTGATTGAGCGCGTGCGAACCAAAGAAGCCGTTTCAATTGGTTGGCGCGTAGCGGGCAGGTCGTCGCTCAACGACCCGCGCGTCTTGAGAATCATATTCCCTTGGCCTTTTCGAGAACTGATAGAGAAAGAGGCAGCAGAAACGGCCCTCGCTCCCCATCTCGTTGCAGCCCTTATTC
>JACZUR010000197.1 GCA_022573095.1 Gemmatimonadota bacterium
TGGTGTTGGCGCAGTGCCTGCTGTCCGAGAGCGACCTGGTCGTTTTCGATGAACCGATTGACGGTCTCGATCCCGTATGGGTTCAGAAGTTTAGGACTATGGTATCGGATCTACGCCGTCTCAGCCGCGTGATTTTCATAGCATCACACAACCTCGACGAACTGGAACGTGTGACCGATCGGGTGGCGATCTTCGACAAGGGTAAGGTTGTGCGAATCGTTGGGGGGCGTCACTCCGGTGCATCTCTCAGGTATCGAATCGTGTTCGCAGCTGCGTTCGACGCTGTGGAAGGTCATTTTGATGGATTGGCTGTAGAGTCGACTGGTGACCTGGAGTACATGCTCGTGGGCGAGTTGGAGTCGATGAATCGTGGCCTGCAGTCCGTGATCGCGGCGGGCGCGTTGGTAAAAGAGTTTGCACCGCATAGACAGGGACTCGAATCCGCCTTTCTTGAGGCGATCGAGAGCGATGGGGCCGTCGAATGAGCAGAGTCATCTACAGTTTCCTCTGGCAGTTGCGCGACTTGCTCATGTTTCGCGGCAGCCTCATGATATTGCTCGGCTTCTTTGCTTACCTGTTGCCTCCGATGCTTGCTCCTGAGGTCGTGGCGTTCACTGGACCGGAAGCGACACTAAATAATATCGTAACCTCGGCCTCAGTTTTCTTCTCAGTGATCGCGGTTGCGACGATTGTCCACCAGGATCGAAATGGCGAATTTTACAAGGTTCTTTTCGCGCGCCCAATCAGCCCCGTGCTCTACTATCTGCGAAAGACAGCTGCCGCGTGGATGACCGTGGTGCTCGTTCTTGCGCTCGTCGTACTGCTGTTCAACATCTTGGTCGAGGCGGTCCCGATACCCAGCGGCTTCGTTGCGCTGACAGGCGCGTTCTTACTTATCGCGTCGTGGACACTGCTCATATCCAGCGCCGTAAACATGGACTGGCTTGCGGCGTGGGTCCTCTACGGGGCAGGCAAGAGCCTCCGCCCCGCACTTGAGTTCCTTGACCGTCCGCTGCTAGCAGGATTCATTAACGCCGTGTTACCCCCGTCCCACCTCGACCCTACAACCACGGACCTCTGGCACTCGATCTGGTACTGGGGGCATCCCGTGGTCGTGGGCGCTATAGGCCTGACGATTGTGTGGATGAGGGTCAGGGTCAGGAAACTAGTTTAAGCGGGACTACCGCGCTTTGTACAGGGGAGATGTGATCCTCGTACCCAAAGCGATCGCTGCACAGTCTTCGCCAGAGCGAAGGTCTATGAGACCCAAGAACCATCGCTCGCGATTGGACGCACGCAGCGGCAAACAAGATGCCTCCCGCGCTGCCGTTCCTTCCTACCCAAAGCTGCAATCTGAAGCCAGTGCAATTCCCACGGCGGATACTCCCAACCGCGCCCCAACCGAGGCAAACCCCCTCCCCCAGCGCTCGGCGTACCAGTGCCCGGCGCTTGGCCCAAACAGTAATCCTCCAATGATGAGCGCTGCGGCCGCGCCGTGATTTTGGTTTGATTGGGCGAAGAGGAGGCCGGGAATCATCGGCCCGATAGTCGCACCGAGTGACCACAGGAGTGCCCTACCCTCCGACTTTGCGCCAGCCGCCTGTCTGTTCGAGGAGAATGTAGAAGCAACCCTCGGCGGCGTGCTGCCCAGCGGAACGCTGAATGCGACTCCGTAGGCATGCTCCCGCGGATTGATGATTGGAGACATTGCCAACCGGTTGGAGTTGTACCACCTGGCTGAAGCGGGGGCGGTGGCTATGTCGTAGACAACGAGACCAGAGAACGCAAGGGCTCCCGCTACCAAGCCTCCGCAACCGTCCTGTCGATGGGACATGTGTGCAGGCACCTGAGCTGTCGCCGCGCGAACGGGATAGAACACAGCTAATGTCGCGATGAGAATCGGGGCGCGCATGAACTCCTCCAAGGCTGAGACTTCAAAGTTATGAAACGATCAAACTTCTCGCAAGGAAGAGACAACATAGCGTGCGCCACCGCGAATCGACCATGGAAGTGCGAACACCGGCGCCGCTATGCTCGCTCTATCTCGATAGGCGCGACTTAACGGACCTGACTCTCAAGCCAGCTCTCTCTAAACTCTCTCATCTCACCGGTTACTTCCATACCTGCCGCCTCGTACGTGACGAGCTCCAAACGCGGGTCGTCGACGAAGATGAGGCTCGCAGCTTCGCGTTGACCACGCTGCTCGAACTCGATCTCGACCATATCTCCCGGGTCGTGGTCTGCCTTGATCGCCTGCCAGTCGTCGTCGGAGAGTAGGGACCGGCCCCCGATCGAGATGATTCTGTCCCTGCGGTCAAGTCCGGCTTCGTAGAGAGGAGATCCGATTCTCGTGCCCGAATTTATCGTCGCACCATCTTCATCGTAGCGAAGATTTACGATACCAAGGAACGACCCACCGGGGTTGAATGGGCGTAGCAGCAGTCCGGCATGCGCAAGAAGCTCCGCGTAGTCGGGGACTTCACTTCCTCTGATGTAGCGATCGAAGAAGTCGCGCGCAAAAGATTCGTCGTCGGTGAACTCCGCCAGAGCTCTCTCGAGGTCCCCAACGGTATAAGGTGTTTCTGGCACACCGAAGTTTTCCCACACCAGCCGCATGTACCCGTCCAGCGTTAGGTCGAACCGTGTTCGCAGAGTGAGATCCAGGTTCAGCCCTATCACCGAACCCCACGTATAATAGGATATGAATGTGTTGCTGCGGTTGTGGGGATCGACCGCGGTAGCCGCATCAACGAACGGTGCCTGCATGCTCATCTCGACCGGGCTGAAGAAAGCTCTGCCTGGAGAATTGATTACCGTATTCAGTCTCCCACCCAACTGCCGCGCGTAGTCGTCCAATGAAGAAATACCGGCCCGCTTGATGAAGAGAGGATGGTAGTAACTCGTGAATCCCTCGGCGAACCAGAGCTCGCCCGACATGTTGGCGCGTTCGAAGTCGAACGGCTCGAGTGAGCGGGGCCGGATTCTTTCGACGTTCCATGAGTGAAAGAATTCATGGGACACTGTACCTAGCAGGCCGAGTGCGTTGTTCGCCAGCGAGCCGCTGCTGCTGAGGATCGTTGAATTGCGATGTTCCATCCCGTCACCCGAGGCCCAGGGCAGGTAGTCGGCGATGAAGGTGTAGGTGCCGTGATCGTAAGGAGCCGGCGCGCCGAACAGGGCGATTTCCTGCTCAACCACCCGGCGTATCATATCGGCGTACTCGTCGACCTCGGACTCAGTGCCGCGGTGGTGCACGGCGAGGCGGATTGTGGACGTTCCGCCGTCACCCGACGGTACATCCCACTCCCGCAGCGAGAAGTCGCTCAATTCGGTCGGGCTGTCCATGAAATATTGAAGGTCGGGGGCGGTGAACGTGAATTCACCAGTCGGGACTAATTGCGTGGCGACCTTCCAGTTGGAATTCATCGGGGGATGGAACATGACACTTATCTCGCTCTGATCCATACCGCGAACCCACATGAAGGTGGCGGGGATGTTCAGGTGTGCATGGCTTACATCTACCTGTGAGTAGGTACCGCCTGCTCGGTCAGCGAATAGCGTGTAGCTGACCTGAACGGTTCCGCTGTGGCCCGATACATTCCACTGGTAGGGATCGGGTCTCGTGATCCTAAGTTCTCTGCCACCTCCGTCCACCGCTCGCACGTTGTAGACGTTTTTCGCGAATTCATGAATTGCGTATCGACCGGGAGACGACCGGCTCATGCGAAATTCTGCGATACCAGGGGGTAGGTCCGAAACCATCAAAATGATCTCGGTCTCGTGGTGCACCGCATTGGGGAAGGTCACATGGTAGGTTATTTGGGCTGTTGCAGTTGTCGCTGTGATCGCTACGAGTAGAATCACCGCGGCACACGCTACAAGCTTTGATTTTCTTACGATCATCGAAGTGAACCTCTTACGCTGTTTGTCATCTCCGTTTCTGTACGCCCTCGTAGAAGTTCGCAAGAACAAAATCGACGGGGAGCATGTCGCTCATCCATGATTGCCACTGGTCAGGTATTCCAGCCTCGATAGTTGTCTCTACTGATTGGCCCTGTTCGATCATACCCTCGACGTAACTGGTCATTCCCGTGAACATTTCGCCGAACTCCACTAGATCTTCGTAAGAAGCCAATCTGCCGTGGCCTGGGATGATCTTGATTTCGGGGGACAGGCGTTCGATGAGATAGTCAATCGCATCGGCAGACGCATAGAGATCACCCCCGCTTGCAAAGTCGGTCACCGGTATCAGCGTAACGAATACATCACCGACTGACACAACTCCGGATTCGGTGAAGATCACCGCGATGTCTGTGTCCGTATGTGCGTGCGGGAGGTAGACGAGTTTAATCTCTTCGCCGTTGAAGAAGATGGAGAGCGAATCATCGAAGATTACATCGGGCAGCGCCTCGTTTGATACGGGAGGCATCTCCTGGGTGTACATGGTTGCGCCCTCAGCCAGCCGCTCCCGCGTCAATCGATGCGCAATAATCGTCGCTGAGTTGCTGAAATCGGCGTTCGCTCCAGCATGATGCCAATG
>JACZUR010000019.1 GCA_022573095.1 Gemmatimonadota bacterium
TGAGAGATCTAGACGAGCTGGTGGAACTCGGGTTGCCGGTGTTTGCTCGTTCTGCGACACCCGTTTCTGCGCGTGGAAGAGTCGTTGAGTCCGAAGTCGACGTCGACGTCGAGATATGCGGTGTATCTGTTCGAACCGGCGACCTAGTCATTGCGGATGGCAGCGGTGTGGTCTTCGTTCCGTTTGCGATCGCCGATGAAGTGATTACCGGCGCCGAGAGTGTTCAACGTAAGGAACTCGACATGGCCAGGCGGATTGATGCGGGGCACGATCTGAAGACAGTGCTCGGCCTGGATTACGAGCAGTTGTTGTCGCGCGCGTCGGATCGACTTCGGGAATGACGACCTTTGCCGGCGATCGCTTTACCAAGCCGCCGGGCCAGCCGGGGTTGGTAGCTTCGGTCGACTCCCGCTGGAGAACACTGGGTACCGCTGCGGTAAGCGACGCCTTAGACAGGCTCGGCATCGTCGGCCAAGCACTAGGAATTCGGCCTTTGACACCCAGTCTGAACGCGGTTGGTCGCGCGTTCACGGTTCGATTTGTTCCCTCAAACGCAGGTGATGGATCGGTGGGAGAGTTCATCGACGATGTTTCCCCCGGTTCGATTGTTGTGTTAGACAATGGCGGACGCTGTGATGTGACGGTATGGGGTGAGTTACTCACGCGCGTAGCGCGAGCGCGACCACTTGCAGGGACTGTCATAAACGGCGCCTGCCGGGACATCAGGCTGATTTCGGAACTCGGTTACCCGGTCTTTGCGCGCGCAAATACAATGAGAACCGGTAAGGATCGCGTAAAGGCGGTGGTGTCGAACGAGCCGGTGTCACTGGGCCAAGCGAGTGTTGTGGCTGGAGACCTTGTTCTTGGTGATGCCGATGGAGTGGTGGTCGTACCCAGCGCTCGTGAATCTGAAGTTCTCAGCGCGGCCCTAGCTATCGAGAATGCTGAGAAGAAGATAGTCTCGCTCATTGGCAACGGACTACAGCTTCAGGAGGCGAGACGTGTTTCAGGGTACCATCTGCTGCAGCGGCCCAATGCGGAGATCGATACTGCGCCAGAAGATGGCAAGAGTCTCGCGGATCTCTTGGAAGGCTTTTCAGTGGCCACGATTGCCGAGAGTACTGCCGGGGCGTGTGTTCTGCCACCGGTGATAAAACCTCTCTCGGCGGTAACACGCATCGTCGGGAGAGCGCGGACAGTTCGTTGCGCGGGTCTGAGCAATCTATGGATTCACAGGGCCGTCTACACAGCGGAACCGGGTGATGTTCTCGTGGTGCAGACCGCAGCGGAAAGCCCGGCAGGGTACTGGGGTGAACTGCTGACGCGAGCGGCCATACTAAGAGGCTTGAGTGGTCTGATCATAGACGGATATATAAGAGATCTAGATGTCCTGGAGAATCTGGGTTTCCCCGTGTTTGCACGGGGAACCTGTCCCACCGGAACGACCAAGGAGGAGGGGACGGGCGGAGGTTTGGACGTTTTGCTGGATATAGACGGTGCCAGGGTCCAGAGCGGTGGCATCGTGGTTGCCGACCGGGACGGCATAGTAATACTGCCACCCGATCAATCCGACGCAGTGGTGGTTGCCGCCGGTCGGCGTAAGGAAAAAGAGAAAACTCTTCTTGACGGACTTAGTGCGGGTGCACGCCTCATAGATTTGCTAGCGCTTAGTGATGGGAATTAGCGCAAATATCGAGTTTGGGAAGGAAGAAATACCGAATACGCTCGCCGCGCGTCTCACCTTCTCTGATGACACGGAATTTGTCACGCTAGACTTTCGTTTGGGACAGCAAGTCGTACCTATTTCCGTAGCTGTGCGATCGGGAGGTCCGCATAGTCTGCTCTACTTTCACGGCCTCGGATCTACAAAGTTCGACTTCGCGGTCGCAACGCGCATCAATGCGTTGAAGGAATACACCATCATAGCCTTCGATTATCCGGGCTCGGGCGACAGTGGTTATCCCCACGACTCACCTGTCACCGTTTCTGATGTGGCTGATGTGGCATCAGCGATTATCACCAACTTCTGTCTAAGGGAAACGACCTTCGTGGCTCACAGCATGGGTGGTGTGGTGGCGCTTCTGACCGCGCGCATTCACCCGGAGATCGTGCGGACAATGATCAATGTTGAGGGAAATCTCGCTCCCATAGATTGTGCGATATTTTCCAGAGCAGCGGCGGCGATGACGTTGGAGAAATTCCAGCGCGGTTTCTTCGATCAGCTGCAATCAGATTACTTTGCATCGGAGAAAAGCGGTTTTTGGACCTTCGGAAAGTTGTTCCGTAAGAGCGTAACGCAGCAAGCATTCTACTATTACTGCAAATCGCTCGTCGCGCTGACTGATAGCGCTCCTCTGCTCCGATGGTTCAGTGATTACACCATTCCGCGCCTGTTCGTATACGGGTCTGAAAACAGATCATTACCCTACCTGCGCGATCTTCGCGACGCTGGTGTGTCGTTGGCGGAGATACGGGATAGTAATCACTTCCCCGTCTATTCGAACGCACACGGTTTTTTTACGGCGATTGTGGATTTTCTTGAGCTCGCTAACTGGAGTGTGTGATGGCTCTCAACTCCGAGGAGGAAAACGATGGAACGGGAAGTTAAGAATATCCGCACGCTCAGCGAATCGATCCAAGCTGAACATGAGCACGTCGTTGTCGCTTCGGTGAACGACCATCACGTGAAGCTTGCGGTCAACGAGGTTGATTACCCGTGGCACAACCACCCGAATGCCGATGAGTTCTTCCTGGTTACCGAAGGTGAACTAACCATTGAGTTCGAAGACGCCGAACGAGTCACCCTGCGTGTCAATGATTCAGTGGTAATACCGGCTGGCGTCGTGCATCGAACTCGGCCAGTCGGTCGCGCTGTGAATCTCCTGGTGGAACCCAAGAATACGGCCACTGAGTTCCGCGATCCTGACATCTAGGGAACTCGCACGCCAGAATTACCATCCTGCCCTAACGGGTTTCTCCCGATTATTTTGTTCAGTATGAGTGATGTGCCCGAACTGCCGAAATCTGGACCTCTGCCTCGCCCGTCCAATCCCGCTGAGGCGAGGAAGGTTCTTCGTGCCGAAGCTTTCGATGCCCCGAGCGTCGAGACTGTAAGGCTATCCGCGGTCGAGTTCACTTCCATCTGCCCGCGCACCGGACAGCCGGATTTCGGCACGGTCACGATTGAGTACACACCCATTGAGAAGTGCCTCGAATCCAGGTCGGTCAAGTATTATCTTTGGTCGTACAGAGACGAGGGTGCGTTCTGTGAGAGTTTGGCCGCACAGATCGCTGACGACGTTGTGTACGCTATCAAGCCAAGGAGCGTCAAAGTCGAGGTGAGCCAAAATATCCGAGGTGGAATCGGAATAGTCTCTACGGCGAGGCGATAGTCATGTCCAATCGCAGCGCCATTGTTCTGCTGAGCGGAGGACTCGATTCCGCCACAACTCTGGAAATCGCTCGGTCACAGGGATTCGAACTATTGGCACTCACGTTTCGTTACGGCCAACGGCATGACATGGAAGTCGGCTGCGCAGAGAATATTGTGCGAAACGCTCAGGTGAGGGAACATCGAGTAATCGAGTTGGATCCAGGCGTGTTCGGTGAGTCTGCCTTGACCTCGGATGAGATTCCCATTCCCAAGGGGCGCGGCAGCTCGATCGGCGCCGGTATTCCCTCGACCTACGTTCCCGCGCGAAACACGCTGTTTTTGTCGTACGCCTTGGCATGGGCCGATTCCTGTGGCGCCCTCGATCTTTTTATTGGTGTTAACGCAGTCGACTACAGCGGTTATCCCGACTGCCGCCCGGAGTACATCGAGTCCTTTGAACGAATGGCGAATCTCGCTACGAGAAGTGGCGTCGAGGGTTGGAAGATAACTATCCACGCTCCCCTGATATCTTTAACGAAGGCGGAGATCGTGAAAAAGGGTATGGAGCTAGGCGTGGACTTCTCTCTGACGACGACTTGCTACGATCCCGACCCCGCGGGCGCTGCGTGCGGCGAGTGTGACGCCTGTGTGCTGAGACTCGCCGGCTTCGAGGCTGCGGGCGTTGCCGACCCGATCACCTACAGGTAAAGCCATGTCGTATTCCGTTAAGGAGATCTATCACTCCATACAGGGCGAAGGCGCTAACACCGGACGCGCGGCGGTGTTCTTGAGGTTTGCGGGATGTAATCTCTGGTCGGGGCGGGAAGAAGATCGAGATACCGCGACCTGCAGGTTCTGTGACACCGAGTTCGTGGGTACGGACGGGCCGGGCGGAGGTAAGTTTCAAGATGCTGAAGCGCTCGCGGCCGCCGTGCTCGATGCGTGGGACGGAGGTGGCGAAGATCGATTCGTCGTGTGCACCGGTGGCGAACCGTTTCTCCAACTGGACTCGCAACTGATTGACGCACTGCACGACCAATCGTTCGAGGTTGCCGTGGAAACCAACGGCACGCTGGCTGCTCCGGCCGGCTTGGATTGGATCTGCGTGAGCCCGAAGGCGGACGCAGATTTTGTGTTGCAACGGGGCGACGAACTCAAGGTTGTTTTTCCCCAGCTGGGGATGGATCCGGCCGAACTCGATGGGCTCGAGTTTGATCGTTTTTTTCTGCAACCCATGGATGGCCCTGACAGAGACAGAAACACCGAACTTGCAATCCAGTACTGTTTGGAGCATCCGAAGTGGGAGCTGAGTCTTCAGACCCACAAGTTACTCGGCCTGCCGTAGGTGGTGTGCTGATGAGCCCCGAACCATCCCTCTTTGAAGCACAAGACGATCGACACCTGCCGTTAGCCCATCGCATGCGGCCGCAGAAACTGGAAGATTTCCTAGGACAAGAACATCTGCTTGCGGTCGGAAAGCCGCTCCGTGACGCGATCGAAAGGGGTGCGGTTGGCAGCATGGTGTTCTGGGGACCGCCCGGCTCGGGAAAGACCACGCTGGCTCGACTGCTTGCCTCGTACACGGACCGCGCGTTCGAGCAGTTCAGTGCAGTTACCCAAGGCGTGCCTCGCGTGAGAGAGATCATCAGAGAGGCCAAAGAGCGAAGGGATGTAGAAGGACGCGGCACCATCTTGTTCTGCGACGAAATTCACCGGTTTAACAAAGCTCAGCAGGACGCTTTTCTTCCATGTGTGGAGGAAGGTGTGATCACGCTCATAGGAGCGACGACTGAAAACCCCTCGTTCGAACTCAATTCCGCCTTGCTGTCGCGGCTGAGGGTCTTCGTCCTCGAACCGATCGGGTCGCGGCATATCGAAACCATTATCACCAGGTCTATAGAGCGGTGGTGCAGCGACTTCGGGACCAGCTTTGTGCTTGCGACCGACGCCACAGATCTGCTGGTTCGCCACGCCGACGGCGATGCCCGCCGGGCACTGAACGCTACGGAGGCGGTACTCGATCATGTAGCATCGCTGTCACCCCCACCCCCACCCCCACCCGCTCCGTCCAACTCGATCACTGCCGATACCGTGGAGGCTGTGCTGGAGCGACGCGTCGCGCGATATGATAAGGGAGGTGAAGAGCACTTCAACATCATTTCGGCTTTACACAAAGCCGTCCGGGGCAGTGATGTTGAAGGTGCGCTCTACTGGTTGGCTCGCATGATCGATGGCGGGGAAGACCCGCTCTACATCGCGCGGCGCGTCGTACGGATGGCCAGCGAGGATATCGGTTTAGCCGATCCCCGCGCATTGTCGGTTGCGCTCGCGGCCAAGGACGCGTTTCACTTTCTCGGTCAGCCTGAGGGAGAGTTAGCCATTGCAGAAGCCGTTATCTACTGCGCCACCGCTCTGAAGTCGAACCGCGTCTATGAGGCGTGGTCCCGGGCTCAGACAGCCGCACGCGAACATCCGGCCGAGCCGGTACCACTACATATCCGAAACGCTCCGACCGGTTTGATGAAGGATCTCGATTATGGCAAAGGGTATCGCTACGACCATGCGGAGGACGGATTTGCCGCGGGACAGGAATACCTACCTGAGGTCTTGAGAGACGCCAAATGGTACGAGCCTACGGACCGTGGGTACGAGAAAACGCTGAGCGAGAGATTACAGTGGTGGACCAAACTAAAGGCGGATCTGAAGGCTCAGCAGACGCAGAAGTGAGAGGCCTGTTTCCCGGTTCGAGCAAGAAATTGGTAGCGCCATACTAGTCTTCCTTTCCATCTTGGTAACATTAGGGAAACGAAACCTGGCAGGAACTTGTGGCTCGTGAGTCCAAACTTTGAAGCAAACCAAGTCGGATAAACTTCGCTTCTATCCTGTTACACCTTCAACCTACAGATCTACCGAGGGCGCTCAAATTCGTGGCTCGCTCGCGCCGCTCGTGTCGATGAAATGCGTAAAGACACCGCTTAATGGTTCACGATTAGAACGAGTGGAATCTCCGACTCGGTAGCGGTGTAACAAACGGATGGATTTCGTCAGAACGAAACGACCAATCGGCGGCTACGTCGCTGGCGGAGTGATCGTTGCTATAGTGGCTTTCGGAGTCTTGTCCCTCGTGGGGAGGCGTCAAGTTGATGTGGCTCCCGTCCTTTCACCCCCCCCTCCCCCCCGCGCGCACCGCCTGGTCTCGATGGACGAGGTCGTCAGTCGCGCTTCCGAGCTGCGACCGCTCAACAGCCTGCTGATCCTTCAGAGTGACAGCCTCCTCGTGGAGGAATACTTCTGGGGGATGGAGCCCAACCGGGGTGTCAACGTAAAGTCCATCTCTAAGAGCCTGTTGTCACCTCTGGTCGGGATCGCTATTCATGACGGTCTTATTGAGGGTGTAGACCAGCCGCTGAGTCAGTTGCTCCCGGAATATTTCCAGGATGCCCCGCCCGCAACGGATAGCATCAAGCTGCATCACCTACTGAGCATGACCACCGGACTTGAGGGTACCAGCTTTGGCAACTACGGAGAATGGATCGGTTCGCGCGACTGGGTGAGAAACGCCTTGGACCGGCCGTTCGTGTGCGAAACAGGCACCTGCATGACCTACAGCACGGGAAACGCGCACATTGCGGGCGTAATTCTGTCTCGTGTTACAGGCAAATCTCTGCTCCAATACGCTTCCGAGAAACTGTTTGAGCCCCTTGGGGTCACACTTCGGCCCTGGGACAGAGATCCTCAGGGATACTACCTCGGCGGAAACAATATGAGGCTTAGCCCCCGGGATCTGCTGCTCTTCGGGCAGCTATATCTGAAGCGGGGTGTCCACGAGGGCGAGCAACTGGTCCCCAGTGATTGGATAGACGCATCGTGGCAGACATATACGATATCGCCTTGGAACGGACATGGGCATGGATATTTCTGGTGGTCGCGGCGCTTCGCGGGTGAACCGATTCACTTTGCCTGGGGATACGGCGGACAGTTTGTTCTCGTCATGCCAACGCTGGACGCCGTCGCCGTTATCACATCGGATCTCAACCAGCGCCGGCCGCGTAACCATACGCGACGAATCTACGGGCTGCTCAGATCTTATCTGGTGCCCGCGCTTGCCAGCCGGACCTCTGCGCCGTAGTCTTGCCTCTTTCGCGCGGTGCTGTCGGCGCCGCACTCTCTATCGAACTCAGGCGTTAGAGGAGAATTCATGGAGGAGTCGCAGGCCCTATTAACCAACGACGCGGCCGTACTTGGCCTGCTGGCGCTCACGCTCGGTGCTGTCTTTTGGACTTCCCATAGCGATCATCCGACACTCAAGAAGTTCTACAAATATGTTCCCGCGTTACTGCTGTGCTACTTCGTGCCGTCGCTTTACAACACGTTCGGATTGATCTATTCGGGGCAGTCGCGATTGTACTTTGTCTCGTCGCGTTACTTACTGCCTGCGACCTTGGTGTTGCTTACGCTAAGCATCGATCTGCAAGGAATCCTAAGGCTCGGTCCCAAAGCGCTGATCATGTTCTTTACCGGGACCATCAGCATCATTCTCGGCGGGCCCATAGCGGTCTTCATTTTTTCGTTCATTAGTCCGGAGACTGTTGGAGGACAGGGTCCGGAGGCCGTTTGGAGGGGACTGGCTACAGTCGCAGGTTCCTGGATCGGAGGTGGAGCGAATCAGGCCGCGATGAAGGAAGTTTTCGAGGTTGGGGACGACATGTTCTCAGCTATGGTCGCCGTAGATGTGCTGGTCGCAAACGTATGGCTGGCTGTGTTGTTGTATATGGCGGGGGAATCGAAAGCGATCGACCGGAAGACAGGCGCCGATACGACCGCGCTCGAAGAGCTGCGCCGCAACGTTGCCAAGTTTCAGGAAAAACATGCTAGAATTCCCTCACTCACGGATCTCATGCTCATTATTGCGGTCGGCTTCGGAGCCACCGGAATCGGTCACGTCCTAGCCGACGCGATTGCTCCTTGGATCGCCGAGACCTTCCCGCAACTCGACCGGTTGAGTCTCACTAGCAAATTCTTCTGGCTTGTCGTCGTCACCACGACTATTGGGCTGGGTCTCTCGTTTACTCGCGCCCGCGAATTGGAAGGTGCGGGAGCTTCGAGAGTCGGCTCCGCCATGCTGTACATACTGATCGCGAGCATCGGCATGAACATGGATATTGGATCCGTGCTCGATCGTCCGGGTCTCTTCGCGGTAGGAGCGGTGTGGATCGGGTTCCACGCGCTCAGTATGTTGCTCGTGGCAAAGCTTATCAGGGCACCAACGTTCTATCTAGCGGTGGGGAGTCAGGCAAACGTGGGTGGTGCTGCCTCGGCGCCGATAGTGGCGTCGGCCTTTCATCCGACGCTCGCCCCTGTAGGTGTACTCTTGGCCGTGTTGGGCTACGCTGCGGGGACCTATGGTGCGTGGTTGTCGGGTCAGCTGATGCGTATAGTAGCGCCATAACTCCGGCGGACGTGGGCCCTGGCTGAACGATCTAATCCATTACGGCTCGGCTGACGTTAGGAGGGGAGAGTACCCGATTCCGTCAGGCCTGTTTCCCGTAGGCAGCGTTCCCACTACCGAGTGCGATTCAAGATCAATTATCGCAACTTCATTTCGCTGGCTCAGTGAGATGTAAGCAAAGCGGTTGCCCACTATCGTAACTCCTTCAGGACCTCCGCCCACCGTACGGATAGTCGCCAGTTCCTCCCTGGTCGCTCGATCGAAGATTCTTATCTCGTTCTTACGCAGATCCGGCACAACGGCGGTGCTACCGTCTTCGGTAAAGGCTATTCGGTACGGAAAGGAAAAACCTTCAAACGTAGCTTCAATCGAGCCGGATGTTGCGTTAATTACACTGACCGTACCAAGCTGATTGCTTCCGACCCAGACCTCGCTTCCGTCGGGAGTGATCTGGATAGCCTCAGGCTGAGGCGGAACAGTGATGATACGGACCAGCGTACCAGAGAAGATGTCCAGTTCGCTGATCGTTCCCGACCGAATGTTGCTTGTCCACGCCCGGCCTCCGTCCGTTACCGCTGTGACCATATGGGACACGTCTTGTTCGGTTGCAATCGTCCTGGCGATTTCCCCGAACGGCAGGCGAACGAGTACCAGAGATTGCGTTGCCTCCGATGTTACTGCAAGTAGCGAGTCTCCGGGAAGAAAGACTGCGCCGTGGGGCCTGGTGTAGCGCCCGAGATCGATGGTTCCTATTCCCGAAGCTCTTTGCACGTCGATCAACGTGAGAGAGTTCCCAGCTTCCTGGGTGCCGTAGTTCGTAGTTACAGCCCAACGTCCATCGTGCGATATCGCCACTTCATGCGGACCGTTGCCAGTCGGGATGGTGGCTACGATGCGTTGGGATCCTATATCGATGACCGAGGCCGTGTTCGCTCCCTTGTTAGTGACCACGAGCGTGCCCGTGCGGGACTGAGCTGCGAGACGGTCAGGCTGCGAGGGTAGCATTGCTGTCGTCACAACGAAGCTGAGTTGCAGTAACCTAAAGACTACGGACTGCTTAGTTAAACGCCTCATGCGGGGACTCCTCGTTAGGGTGGTAATGGATACCCGCGAACCTGCACAGGGAGCCACATAACATGTGCCTCACGTGCCGTGAACAAGTAGTTCTTGACAACATTTTTCATGATGCGGGCGTGGGCCAGCACAACGGCTCTTAAGCAGTTGCTGCAAACGTTTTCCGCTGGGTCGACTGAAGAGGCCGGTTGAACCGGCTGGAGTAACCTCACGGCAATTCGGCCAGCCACAGATTGGCTCCGCCGGTGACGTTTACAACCTCGGCGACGATTGCCCGCTGACCCGGAACCTTGACGAAATTGCGGATCCTACTTGCCCGGAGAACCGTGCTACCAGAGCCGCTACCGATCTCCAGCACGATTACCCTCTCTTCAGGGCCGACTTCCTGAACTATCCGCGCAATCACCGCTGGCTTCCCGTCGAAGTTATCGATGTCCCACATGACTCCGGGAATCAGCGAAATCTGCGACCAGTCGAACGGTAGCTCGACAGCCGTGGTTTCTCTCGCCGGCAGGTGAAAGACTTTTGTGGGGGCGGCATCGGAAAGGAACCAGATGCCGTCGTCGTCGGCTGACGTGTACGCTATCGGGTTCTCTATTCCCGCAATCTTTATCGTCGAACCCGCGTCGACGTTCCACTCAAAAACCCCAAGCCCCGAAAAAACAGTGTCTTGAATCGAAGAGTTGAATCCACCGGTGCCGCCTATGAAGCGAATGGTGTTGGCGTCACTCCACTCGATGTCTCGAAAGTCGTTGATCACTCCATCGGCGGTGCGAACGGAAAAGGGCGCTAGGGTTTTCAGGCTCTGAAAGTCCGTCAGAGAGGCTACAACAAGGCTACGTGTGCTCGGCACGTTAGGGACGAAAGCCGCGTTACTCTCTTCCGCTACGTAAGCTATTCGTTCTCCGTCTGGCGAGACTACCGGCCTGAGCCACGCATCTCTAACGTTGTCCGGGCCACCTCCACCTGCGCAAACCTGTCTCGTAAGCGTGCCCCCTGCAACAGGCATGAAAGCGATGCACCGATCTTCGTCTTGTCTGGCGGGCTCAAGACGACTGAACACCAAAACGTCGCCCAGCACGGACGGGTCGCGGTCGTCACCGCTATTGAACGTAAGTTGCTGGATAGTTTGCATGGCCGGATTTCGAGGGAACGGGCCTTGGGGCTCGTTTGGCTCAATAGAGAACGGCTCCGAGTGGTTGCAGGCAGTCAGACTGGCAACCAGAAATGCTAGCGCCAGTCTTGTATTGGTCACAGTAATCTGTCTCTTAGGCCAAGTCGATGTGGGTGACAGAACTTAGTGCGTTAATACCTCACGCGCAGCCCAGAGTTCAGTCTTCTTTTCCCCGCAGCCGAGTCCTTTGATCGATCACTTGGCCCCTGAGCTGGTGGTCGTATCCGCTTTCAGTATGTAAGACGGAGTTGCAACGGAAAGGGTAACATGGCGCGATGTCTTTGTAACAGTGTCATGGGTTGCCAGGTCGACAGAGTGATCTAGCTTAAGAGCTTTGAGAGAAGTCGAACGGGACGACCCGGAAGGCCGGTTGGAGTCCGGCGCGGCCCCGCCACTGTAATAGGTCCGGCGAAAGCTGGAATGCTCGCCCAATGAGCCACTGGGATCGCCTGGGAAGGCGGGCGAAGCTGCCTAGAGCCAGTAGACCGGTCCTGTTCGATCCACCAGCGACCTTCGAGGGAGAGGAATCGCTATCGTCATGATGCTAGCAATGCTCAGGCAACCTAGGCTCCTGGTCATGACCGCCACAGCGACAGCTCTGAGCGGTTGCGCCGCGGAACCTCCGCCGGATGAGACTTCGGCGCAAATCGTCGCGTTGTTGAGCGATGGTCCTCCACCCGAACGGGTAGTCTCCCTCATCCCGGCCGTTACGGAATTGATTGTTACATTGGGTCAAGCAGACAGGATCGTTGGTCTGTCGCAAGGTGACTCCGTTCCGGGCCGTGACTCGATCCCCTCGGTTGGTGGCACGCTCAATCCAAGTTATGAACAACTGCTCCAGATTCAGCCCGATCTCGTAGTCGCGTGGGCGGGGAGCAGGGTAGTCCTGAGCAGGCTGCAGGTACTCGGCATACGTGCTTTGGGAGTTGAAGTGGAAACTCTTGAAGACTCGTTCGCGACGCTCGCAGCCCTCGGTGTGCTGTTCAACGTGTCGGAGCGAGCCGACTCAATCCGCACGGCGATTGACAGCGGAATCCTCATGGTTCGCCAAGCCGTAGCAGCGTTCGAACCCAGGTCTGTGTTCTATGTTGTTTGGGATGATCCACCAATAACCATCGGACCGGGCACTTATATAAATGAACTCATTGAGATGGCGGGAGGGAGGAACGTCTTTGTGGATGCGGTGGACAAATGGCCGACGGTTTCCTTTGAGGCGATTGTGAGCCGCAATCCCGACGTCGTGATCTGGCCGAGGACTTCTGGCACCGACCAAGCCCAGCAGATGATGGGTGTTGGATGGCGCGAGGTCGAGGCTGTTCGGAGCGGCAACGTCGCCATCGTAGACGCTACGAGGTTCAACAGCCCCGGACCCCAGATCGTGGAGGTCGTTCGCGAACTCAGCCGAATTCTCCATCCAGAAGTTGATCTTGGTCAGGTAGATTAGTGATGCTCGTAGCAACTGTCGGATACTTGGTGAGCAAATGACGTCTCCCAGAGTTGTTTCCTTAATAGCAAGCGCTACGGAGATCATATGTGCCCTCGGACTACGGAAGCAGCTGGTCGGCATATCTCACGAGTGTGATTTTCCGAGTGACGTGAGGGGTCTGCCCGTCCTCTCGGCGCCGAAGGTTGATCCGCAGCTTCCCGGTGAAGTGATAGACCGGCAGGTTCGCGAGATAGTCCGTGACGGCCTGAGTGTCTACAGAGTCGAAGTCGCAGAGTTGGAGAAGCTGCGGCCCGACCTGATCGTCACGCAGGATCATTGTGAGGTTTGCGCTGTCACGCTTCAGGATGTGGAAGATGCTCTATGCAGGGTCACCCTTTCAGACACGAAGATATGCTCGCTTCACCCGGGCGATCTCAACGAGATACGACGAGATTTTCAGCTCGTGGCGGACGCGGCGGGAGTGTCCGAGCGCGCCGAGAAGCTATGCGCTTCCTTTGACGCGCGACTCCGGGCCATCGAGGAAAGGGTGGCTAACGGAAATCGTCCAAGCATAGCCCTGATAGAGTGGCTCGAGCCTCCCATGGTCGCCGGGGGTTGGATGCCCGAGTTGGCGAAGATAGCGGGAGCAGATCCCGTAATAGTCGACTCCCCCAAGCACTTCGTTACGGTAACCTGGGCCGACATTGCAGCGGCAGACCCGGACCTCGTCGTGATCGCTCCGTGCGGATACACAATCGAGAAAACCCTCGAGGAACTCGAAAATACGGAGCTGCTCGAATCCCTGTACTCAGTCCCGGCAGTAGCCGACGGCCGCTGTTGCGTGGCGGACGGCAACGCATACTTCAATCGTCCGGGTCCGAGAATCGCAGATAGTGCCGAGATTTTGGCGAGCATCGTGCACCCGGCCGGTTTCGGAGAATTTCGGGAACGCTACCGAGAAGCGGTCCGACGCGTCCCGAGTCGAAAATGAACTAATCCTGTCCGATCGGCATCCAAGTAGTAGACCGAGATCAGCACCTGATTCAGTTCCAGGGGAGTTGCAATTGTGCCTGCTACGATCAACAATTCGCTTGAGGATTTTGCCGGAGTGGTTACTGGAGACACCCTCAGCGGGGATCGAGTGAATATGAGTGATACGCTTGAAGACGCGGCGGCATGGGACGAGTCGGATGCTGTCCGGAGAGCACAGGCGGGCGATTCGCAGGCCTTTGCGGAATTGTACGAGATGCACGTCGGGCGGATCTATGCGGTTTGCCTTCGTATGTTGAGCGATGCTCGAGAGGCTGAGGAAGCCGCCCAAGACACGTTCGTCCGGGCGTGGGAGGCCATCGGTTCCTTCCAGTTCAAGAGTGCGTTCAGTACATGGCTGCACCGACTAGGAGTGAATCAGGTGTTGACAAGATTGCGATCGGCCAAGAGAAGAGAGGCCAGGGTTACCGCCATTGAAGACTTAGGAGAGTTTGCCAGCGAAGTCAGAGAAGCGATGCCGGAGACGAGAATGGATCTCGAACAGGCCATCGCGCTGCTTCCGCCTGGTGCGAAGGAAGTACTGATACTCCATGATATCGAGGGTTATCCCTATCGGGAAATAGCAGAAATGGTCGGCACTGTGGAAGGGACGATAAAGTCTCGTCTTAATAGGGCTCGTCGACTGGTTCGGGAGGCATTACAGGATGAGTAACAAGGAATTTTCAAGAGACAACGCCGCCGACTGTGAAACGGTTAGAAATCTTCTCAACGAGTTCTACGACGAGGAACTGGATGAGGCTGCGGATTCACTGGTTCGCAACCATGTTGATTCGTGTCCCATCTGCATGAGTGAGTTGATGCAGATCAAGGAGACGGTCAAAGCGATCGAGTCGCTACCGCGGGAAGCGACCCCGGCTCGAGCACTCTGGCCGCCGCACGTGGAAAGCGCTGTACCGTTCTGGCGCAAGCCGATGCTTCTTGCTGCCGCATTAGCCGGGCTGGTATTGGTGCCTGGAGTTGCTGGGGTGGCCTTCTATCTCTCGCATAACGAGCCGGAGCCGGAGCCGGAGCCGCATTTCGCGTTCAATGTTGGCGATATAGCTATTGAAGGCATAGTTGAGGCGGTTCGCTTGGCTGAGGCGATTACTGAGGGACTTGCTGAAGGACTTGAAGACCGACTTGCCGACGGACTCGAGCCGGGCATTGCGCCGGTAGCTCCGGTAAGCCCCTGTAGCGCCCGCTACGCCGGTCGCCTCTCAGCGGACTGCGTAGGGTACGTTGCTCCGGGCGGACCGCAGCTTTGGTCGCCGCTTATTGAAGCTCTGATTGCGGCGCTGCGAGATCCTGATCCCGATGTTCGCCAGCAGGCAGCTCACTCGCTTGGCGAACTCGAAGATCCACGCGCGGTCATGCCGCTTGTTGATGTTCTCGCTGACGACCGCGTTGCGGATGTTCGCCAACTGGCGGCCTGGGCGCTTGGCGAAATCGAAGATGCGGGAGCGGTCGAAGGGCTTTCGGACGCTGTGTTGACCGACGATTCCGGAGACGTTCGCGAGCAGGCAGCGTGGGCGCTTGGTGAGATCGAGGATGCCAGGGCGGTGCCGGCGCTTGCCGGTGTGTTATCGAATGACCCAAATGCCGATACGCGGCAGCTGGCTGCGTGGGCCCTGGGGGAAATCGAGGACGCCAGGGCGGTGCCGGTGCTGATTGAAGTTCTGCTGAATGACGAGAGCGGTGATACCCGCCAGCAAGCCGCCTGGGCACTGGGAGAAATTGAGGATGCCAGGGCGGTCCCGGCGCTGATTGAAGTCCTGTTGGGTGACCCGAGCGGTGATACCCGCCAGCAAGCCGCCTGGGCATTGGGCGAGATCGAGGATCCGAGGGCAGCCGACGCCCTGGCCCGGGCAATGTCCGACCCGGATGCGGACGTGAGGCAGATGGCCATCTGGGCCCTGGGCGAGATAGATCCGGACCGGTAGTGATTTAACGGTCGACTGGCTCGGTTTTCTCTAACTGACGGAAGCCAGCCAGTCCGCCGTCTCCTTCCAAAGCGAATCCCGAAATTTCTCCGTGAAAAAACCGGTGTGGCCGATGTGGCGCTGTCCAACGTCACTTGGCCGTACCTCGCGGAGCTGGTGCTCGGCTCCGTCGTACAGTTCCATGAGGGCGCGAACCGATCGCGGCGTGGCGAAGATGTCATCGGTGAACGCGTAGCTACGAAACAACCCTGTAAAGTTGGGAAAATGTCTTGCCGACTCCGGTGCGTCTTTTCCTCTTATATATCTAGGATCTCTTCCCCATTGTGCCCACTCCAATGTTACACCTCCAGGAAGGTGGGTACCCAATCCAAACAGACGGCCGGGGAAAAACCCCAAGGTTCGTGCGAGCACGGGTATGAAGAGGTACCAGAGTCCGCGAAGATAAAAACGTTGTGTACGCGGCCAGAGTTTCGGGTATGGAAGCGGGGCGGCTATTCCAAGCAGCGCAGCCACGTTTGCGTTGTTATGTGCAAGGCCAAGCAGCTGTGCGCCGGCTGAGTGACCTACGACAAAGATCTTTGCGGGTTTACGGTCTAGGGCCCAATCGATCGCTCCCGCGATGTCGTACTCACCCCAATGACGCATACGCGTGTCGCGGAAGTTCTTTGCCGCAGAAACCGAGTCGCCGATGCCGCGGTAGTCATAGGTGAGTACAACGAATCCACAATCGCTGAGATAGGAAGCGAACTTCGAGTAGAAACGGCGCCAGATGCCGATGGCCGAGTTGATGATGATAACTCGGCCATTATGTTTTGCTGGACTGAAGACCGTTGCGGCCAACGTGGCCCCGTCGGCCGCT
>JACZUR010000198.1 GCA_022573095.1 Gemmatimonadota bacterium
CGACCGCCCTTTCGATACGACCCGCTCCAACGATTCCCACGGTGCAGTCCTGCAGCTCCAGTCCGAGCAGCTGCGTCGGATGCCAACCCTTCCACTCCCCTGACTCAACGATCTTGATTCCTTCTTTGAGCCGCCGGGAGACGGCGAGTATCAGAGCTAGCGTGAGGTCCGCAGTGGACTCTGTCAGGACGTCCGGGGTGTTGGTAACGACTATTCCTCGCTTGGCTGCAGCCTGCAGATCTACGTTGTCGTAGCCGGTCGCGACGTTAGCGACGATCTCGAGATCGGGAAGAGCATCCATGTCCGCCGCGCAAACCTCTCTAGAGAGGAGCGATACCAGCGCTGCGTAAGCCCCCGCTGGAGTGTCCTCCTCGGTCGCAATCCAGGCGACATCGAAATCATCCAACGGGACGCTCAAGAGTTCCCTGATTTCAGTGGCGACAAGTATCAAAACGCTCATATCAGGACCTGGCCAGAAGAAGCGGTCGCATCTATAATGCGGGTCGTTAGGGAGAGGTGTCCGAGTGGTTGAAGGAGCCGGTCTCGAAAATCGGTAGGCCCTTCTGGGGTCTCGTGGGTTCGAATCCCACCCTCTCCGTGAGTCAGAACAACCACTAAAACACTAGGGCGGCTCACGCAAGGAGCCGCCTCTTTTGGTTACCGGCAAGGCATGGAAACGGCATGTGTGCTATGGAAAACTCACATACCAGGTTTATTGAGATTGAAAGAAAGTTCCTGGTCACCTCCGAGGAGTGGCGTGATCTGGGCGAAGGAACGGACTACAGCCAGGGCTACCTGGCGAGTGGTGGTGCTACCGTGAGAGTTCGAGTCTCGCATGATGCCGGCTTCCTGACGGTCAAAGGACCTCGCTCTGGCATTTCCCGATTGGAATTCGAGTATGAGATACCGATCGCAGAGGCGCGCAAGATGATTGCCGAGTTGGCGGGAGATCAAATCGTGTACAAGACACGGTATCGCATACGCCTCGGAGACGTAGTGTGGGAGGTCGACGAATTCCACGGCCTCAATGCCGGATTGGTAGTCGCCGAGGTCGAGTTGGAGAGTGAGGATCAGAAACTGGAACTGCCAGATTGGGTCGGCGAAGAGGTCACACACGATCCAAGATACGGAAACGCCAGCTTGAGCCGGCATCCGTTCTGTGAGTGGTAAAGATCTTTAGCCCAGCCTTCTAGCGGAGGCCGGTACCGCCTTCCTTGCCGCTCGTAAGCAATCGTTCGGTGAAGTCGATCCTCTCTTGCATTTCGGCGATCTCGTCGTGCAAGGCTCGATTGTCCTCCATCAGATCCCGCGTGTCATCAGCAATCGTCTGAAGCGACTCCTGAATCTTCTCAACATCCACCCCTCCACCTCTTATTCTCGCGGATATGGCCCTCCCGATTGGAGTAATCGAGAACCCACAAAGCCCTAGACCACCAAAGATGAGAAAGATTGCAATGACTCCTTCCATTTGTGCCTCCTTACCGGCGTCCGGGGGACGCGCGGTCTAGCTTCGTGCCGTTCTTTCCGCTCACACTACTAGCTTGGCCCGCGAACGGTTTCAACATCAATAAAAGTCGGCCGCCTCGCAGAAACAAGGCGGCCGACTTGAACACACTACATATAGCGTTCAGACTATGGAGACAGCTCCTCCGCGCGTTGATGCTTCAAGACCCAGAGACCACTATTGATGTCGGTAACGAATACATTGCCTTTGAAGAGCTGCGGACCCCATGCAAGCGGGTCGTTCGGCGAAATGGACTCGTCTTCTGCTCCTCGGGTGAGGTAGCGGCCTACCTCACGACCCTGGCGGTACAGATCGCCGCGGAGCTCACCCGTAACATCTACGATCCGCAGACCCCCGTTGTAATAGGCTACGTAAAGAAGACCGTTCTCCACCCAGATATTGTGGGCGCCGGCCTCCGGAACGTCGTATCGTGCGACTTCTACGGGATTGTTGATGTCCGAGAGATCATAGACGTGGATGTAACCGCTCGGCCCCTGTAACTCGTCGCCCACGAATACATAGTTCCCATCCTGCCAGGCGGTATGCGTATTGCCCATGGCATAGGAAACATTCGACACGAAGGCGGGATCAAGAGCGGTACCTCCGTGCGTCCCTGCACCGACATCGAGGATCACGAGTCCGTCATCCCAGTAGGAGACATACGCGTACCGTCCATCCGCCCAAACGTCGTGAAGAAACTTATTCGTCTCACCCTCACGAAGCTCCCACTTACCGTGATACCTTGGATTGTAGGGATCACTCATGTCGATGATACTCATCAAGCCTCGACCGCTATTGACAGCATAGAGTACATCACCGTTTATCCAAACGTTGTGAACACCGCCGGTCAGGCTGTCCGTGAACTCAGCAATGATCTCCGGATGCGCAGGGTCTCGTATGTCTAGCACGACGATTCCGTTGCGCCTCGAACTGGCGCCTTCACGCGTTATCACCGCCCACGACGCGTCGCCGTTCACCTTGACGTCGTTGACCACCCGCGCGTCCACTACGACGGAGTCTATCAGCTCGACATTCTCGGGGTCCGTTACGTCCCACACGAACATCCTCTGACCGCCGCCCTGCGCGTGCGTGCCGGTGTAGGCGTAGTCGCGTCCGTCCTGTCCCTCGAATACCCAGAGGTCACTCGTGGACACTTCTGCACGCGGACCGCGACCCACCAGGGTCACCTCCGATGGCTCCGGTCGCGCTTCAGCTACGACCAGAGCCTCCACCGCCTGCCCACCGCCGGACACGATGACGCGGTATGCGCCCGGATTTTCGGCGACAAAAGCACCGTCTTCATACATCACGGCTCCAGCCGAGTCCAACCCAAAGACCGAATAAGAAAGCGCCAGGCTGTCCACTGCACGCCCCCGTGCATCCAACACGGTCACACTGAAGTGCACGACGTCACCCGTGCGAGTCTCAGTCGAGGTCGGGGTCAGTGTAATCTGACGCACCGGGTTGTCTTGCACGTCGAGCCGTATCGACTCGCTAATGCCACCCTCAGTTTCAGCCACGAGTTCGACGCCACCGGTACCGTTGAAACGCACTACGCCAGCGCGTGAGATAATCGCTCTGTTCGTATTCCGGCTCGACCACGCAACTTCCGCAGTTCCATGTTCAACGCCGTGATCGGTCATCACGTGCGCAGCGAGTCTGAACGACGATCCCACGTATGCCCGGTAGGCCGGTGGGTCTATATGCACTCCCTCGATCGGCCAGTCGTCAATCGTGACGCTCAAACCCTGAAAGACCTTGAGACCTGGTTGGCCGAAATCGTTGGCGTCTTCCTCCCTCATCATCAGACCCAGCCGAAGGTCCGCACTACCGGGACCGTTCGCGACCAACATATATGAATTGCTCGTCGAATCCCTGTGGGGGCTGATCGGACCGCCGAAGCTGAAAAGCCTAAACACTACATCCTCGACTTCCTCACCGTTCTCGTCCAGGAATCGCGGAGTCACGGCCACCGAATCGCCACGCACCATTTCAATCTCAGCTGGCTCGAAAACCACCTCGGTTACGCGCGAACCTGCTTCCCGCTGTTCGTCAGTCGCGGTCGGTACCTGAGCAATGACAGGACTCGCCCACCCCGCCAGCAGCAACGCTGCAAAAAGAAACGTGCCCTTTGCTTTCATAATTTCCCTCGTCTATTAGTTGGTTGCGGTTCAATAGCGACTGAAAATACCCCTGCTCCACCCGGTCCACCAGTATCACACCGCGCCCCGCATCACCTTCCGATACCCAGTATCCCACCGGTGAGTTGCCTGAGGCGTTGCTCCAGTCGAGTCTTGAGATCGTCTAACTCGCTACGCCGCTCCGCTATTCGCGCCTGAACACCGGTAGTTAGATTACTCACACTACCTCTTGCATCCGCGATCGGTTCCTCGATCAACTGATCCACCCGTTCTCGGACTCTCCTCTCAGCCGCAGCAATTTCTCTGCCCAACCTGCGCCGCAGCCCGGCTGCAAGCTCGCGCCCGAGATTCGATGAGACTCTTATCCTTGGCGAAGTAACCGAGCCGGAGACGGAGACTCTTACATCGAGGGTTTGTATGGACGACAAGACTCCCCAAAGAAAGTTCTCGGTTGTTCCGCCGTCAGCACTTTCAGATCGTGACCAAACCAAATCCTGTGACCGCAGCCTGATGTTGCCGCTCAGAGAATCGCCCCTTCGGACCAGTGACCATTCGGAGCGCCCATCGCCGAGAGCAAGCCTTGCTCCCGCCAGCGGAAGTTCCAGCTGCGGAAGCGGCACACCAACGACTCGCACATTCACTGAATCGATCATATTCTCGCCGACGTGGTTGAGAACAGCCTCAATTCCGAGTTCCCGCAGGTTTCGGGTAGCTCCCTCGCGGCGCGCCTCGAAACGGGCCGGACTGCCATAGATATCCGGATCGCTCGTTAGTCCGGTAATCATCGCGGTATAATTGCCGGCGGCCGCGCCTTCGCCTCCAATCTGGACCGTGGCATGAGCAAACTCGAGCAGGAAGCGGGG
>JACZUR010000199.1 GCA_022573095.1 Gemmatimonadota bacterium
AAACGAAGACGGGCATCATTCCGGTGGAGGTTAGCAAGTGTGACACGCGGTACAGGGTGGCGATGGTCCAGCACGACATCCAGATCTCTCCGCCCGTCGATGAGTTGCTCGTGAACGAGGTGATGCTCAGCCTCGGGCTCGCCCCATCTGATTTGGACGATCGCTGTCCGGCCCAGGTGGTATCTACCGGACACTCGAAGTTGATTGTTGGGCTGCGCAGCGCCGCTGCTCTCGATGCGATCGTGCCGGAGTTCGAGAAACTTGCGGCTATTGGGCGAGAGCAGAAGTTTGCCGGCTACTTTGTGTTCACGTTGGACGTACCAGATGCAGACCTACTCGCAGAGTGCCGTATGTTCGCTCCACAGATAGGTATTGCGGAGGATCCCGTGACTGGTAACGGCAACGCTCCGCTGGGTGTGTACCTGGTTCACAACGGACTCGTCCCCCACGACGGGCAGCAACTCGAATTCACTTCCCGACAGGGAAGAGCGATGGGGCGGCCGGGGACAGCCCGTGTAACGGTCGCTATCGCCGAGGGTAAGCCCCTGAACGTTCGGGTCACAGCCGATGTCGTGACTGCATTCAAGGGGGTCATCGAGATTTGAGATGAAGCAACTCTCCGAAGTTCCATGGTTGCCCACATATGATGCCGTCTTGGACCGTGCTCGCAGCACCAAAAAGCCGATCTTCATAGACTTTTGGGAACCCGGTTGACTCGGCTGCCGTCAGATGGGTGCCGTGACGTATCCCGACCAAGATGTAATAGAGTTTCTCGCAGAACAGTTCGTACCGTTCAAGGTGAACGTCAAAGATCTCGATTCCGGTGGCCGTGCGCTTGTGGCCAAACACCGCACCATCTGGGAACCGGGTTTGTTGTATCTCGACGCTCGGGGGAGAGAGGTGCGCCGTAATGTTGGATTCCTTCCTCCGACGGAGTTCATAGCCGATTCGCGGGTTGCCCTCGGTAAAGTCGCGTTGCTCCAATCGAGATACGCCGACGCACAGCAGCAGTTCCGACAGGCGGTCGACCTGTCTTCCGAAGGAGGTGTTGCCCCCGAAGCGCTCTACTGGGCGGGTATCGCGGCGTTTCGTATCGCTGGAAACAAGAAATTGGAGCTTGCCGAGCGATGGGCGGAGTTGAAGGAGCGCTTTCCCGGAAGCAGCTGGTGGAGTCGGGCCGACGTTTTCTTGGAGTCTGACTTGACTCCCTAGTCGCAAACTGCGTAACGGACCCCTATCTTGAACTCCTTACCTCAACCAGGTTCCGGATACAGGTTTAGATTCAATGTCCGTTCGCGCTGCGGTTATGACCGCCCCCGAAAAACCGGTAGAGCTATGGGATATTGACGACCCAGTGCTCGAACCTGGCAGTGTGCTTCTTGAAACATTGGCGAGTGAAGTTTGCGGTACTGACGTGCACTTGCACAAGGGAAGGCTCGCTGGCGTACCCTATCCGATAATTCCCGGCCACGTGAGTGTTGGGCGCATAATCGAGATGCGCGGCGTAGACACCGATGCCACGGGGGCAGCTCTCCAATCAGGCGATCTCGTAACGTTCTATGACGTGCACGAAGTCTGCAATGCCTGTTACCACTGTACCGTGGCACAGCAGCCAAACCGCTGCCGAAGTCGCCGTGTCTACGGAATTACGTATTCCGCGCACGACGGCCTCCTGGGTGGATGGGCCGAGCGCATCTATCTGAAGCCGGGAGTCCGAACGGTTCGTCTTCCCGAGTGGCTCGATCCGGACTATTTGATTGGAGGAGGTTGTGGCCTTTTCACGGGCTTTGGCGCGATCGAGCGCAGTGATCTTGCGATGGGCGATACGGTCGTCGTGCAGGGTTCGGGTCCCGTTGGAATCTCAGCGGCGGGGTTCGCCGTACTTCGTGGCGCCGGGCGTGTGATCGTGATCGGCGCGCCGGATGCGCGTCTCTCACTTGTTCAGGAATTCGGTGCGGATGATGTCTTGTCGCTGGAAAACGAGTCAATCGAGGCACGCAAAGCGTTCGTGCTGGACGCTACTGACGGGCGCGGTGCCGATGTCGTGATCGAGGCGTGTGGAAACCCCAGCGCGATTTCCGAAGCATTCGGTCTCCTTCGCGACGGGGGAACCTACGTTATCGCCGGTCATTACACCGACACGGGAACGGTCGAGATTAACCCGCATCTGGATATCAACCAGAAACATATCGACGTACGGGGGCAGTGGGGCACAGAGTTTCGGCATGTCGTGCGGTCCCTCAATGTCCTCACGAAACATCATGAGCGTCTTCCGTTTCACAGAGTGATCGGTAAACGGTACGGTCTTGCCGATACCAACGCAGCATTGGCCGACGTAGCTGCGCTAAGGGTCAGCAAGGCGATCGTGGACCCCTCGTGCTAGGAAGTTTCTTCCTTAACGGTGACGCCGCGAGGTTGCAGGCGGGGATCACATCTATCAAGATTCAAAACGTGCAATGCCGCCCGGCGATGACTGGGACCATGTCCCTGCACTTCGCAGCTGTCAGCCGGCGGGACCACGAACGGAACGCATCATCAACTCACTGCTGGTAGCGCTCCAGACGCAAGAACCCATCTCCGTTACCACCCTTCTTCAGGCGATATGGCTGGGCCTTGCGGTCGTGTTCGTTTTCAGCGTTTTTACGGCCGGCTTTGTCGCGAAGAAGATAAACAACATCTCGGGTGCGACCTATGCAAAGGCGTTTCTCGCGACGATCCTAAAGAACGTTGTAGGTCTCTCCAGTATCGCGTTCATGTTCTATCTGGATATCAACCCCATTGCTGCCCTCGCAGTCGCCTCGACCATTGTTCCCATAATTATCTACAGAGTGGTCTTCGGCTGTCCGAGATTCTGGGAGGCGATCCTGGTCTGGCTTCCGGTGGTGTTTGTAGAAGTAGGACTGAGCTACATGCTTACGCTAGTTGGTCTGATCTCGCTCGGTGCGGCCGCCTAATCTTTGAGCCGGACCTGACCTATGAGGAAATTGACTCGTAGTGGCTTGGACCGGGCAGGTGGGTAGCCTCGTAGCCCTAAGTCGGTGAGATCCAGGTTCCCACGGGTCCGCGGGAGGTGGGTGGCAAAGATTCTCTCGTTGGGAACTAGATTCTCTTGAGATAACTTAGACAGTGTTGGGGTCGGTGTGCTGGTTAACCAGACTTCCCCGCGATTTCCCCCAGCAACTCGTCGAGCTTGTTGACATCTGATGCCGCTCCAAGATGGCTGAACTGTGCCCTGGCGGCTCGTGCCATTTCGATGGCCTCATCGCTCTTCCCAGAATCCCGCAACAAGTAGGCCAGGTCTTTGCCGGCGCTCGCAGCCAGCAACGGACGGCCGTGGTTCTCGGCCTGGTTCATCGCATTGCGCAGCAGCGTCTCCGCCTCGGATTTAGCGCCCTCGGTGGCCTTCGCGAGTGCTAGGATTCTCAGGTCCTCGGCCTCACCCACCGGATCTTCAAGCTCACGGTGCTTGCTGATTGCCTGCTCAGCCTCCTTATGAGCTAGTGCAACGTCACCCGCCCGCACACGAAGCTCGGCTCGCCCGGAAAGTGCCTGCGCCGCGAGAGCGCTGTCGCCCGCCTGTTCAGCCTTTTCCACTGCCCTATCAGCCTCCTTGAGCGCCTCGGTCGTCTTGCCCTGGTTACCGTAACTAATAGCTAGATTGTGGTGGATCATCGCCGCACCCCGCTCGAGGCCGGCCCGCTGAAATGCAGCTAGCGCAATTGTGTACGACCCGATGGCCGCTCCCGGGTTGCCCCGCAGGTTCTTTATGATGCCGAGGTTGTTGGATGAAAGTCCGAGGGTCTCGTCGTCGCCCACAAGCTTGGCGACATCTGCTGCCTGCATGAAATATTTTGTGGCAGCGTCGATCTGTCCGGCTTCTAGCGCGATCGCTCCCTTTACGTTCAGTGCACGGGCTTCAATCGCCCTGTCACCACGCTCTGATGCGCGTGTAAGCGCGACGTTCACCCATCGCTCTCCCTCTCCGTGCCGGCCCAGCCTGGCGTGCGCTGAGCCGAGCAAAAGTGATAGGGTCGGCGAGGCTTCAATCTCTTCTTGCGGTTGCTCCGCAAGCAGAGACACCAACGACGTGTGCTTGCCCTGCTCAGCTAGCTGGCGAACTTTGCTGAGCATCTCAAGAGCTCTTTCCACGATGACCCCTCCGGGTTACCAGCCAACAGCGTAGTTAGTGAAGTGATAAATAGATGCGTGGAACAGGTCCCCAGATGACGAGTGCTCTGCACCAACTGCAGCCCAGGAACCGCCGTCCAGCTGTTGGGTCCACAAACCCAACAGAGTGTCTTCGATCTCCGCGTCTACGCTGTCCGTGGTCCCGTCACCGTTCAAATCCTCCCCCCTCTCCGGTTCGAAGATACCGTTGCCGTTGATGTCTTCGTTGACGTTGGCGTCGAGAGTTCCGTTCCGATTGAAGTCCTCGTTGATGTC
>JACZUR010000200.1 GCA_022573095.1 Gemmatimonadota bacterium
TACCCGTGGTACAGAGTTTGTCTCACCTACCAATAATTGCCGACCCAAGTCACGGTACTGGTTTCCGCGAGTATGTTCCCCGCATGGCTCTGGCTGCCATCGTAGCTGGGGCTGACGGACTCATGGTGGAAGTGCATCCTGATCCCGTCAGAGCGGTATCTGACGGAGCGCAGAGCTTGTATCCTGCGCAACTTGCGAAGCTGATAGCCCAGGCAAGAGAAATCATTCCCACGATCGGACGAGAAGTCACCCAACTCGACGCAGCAGTCGCGTGAGTTCGATTTCTGCACGCGCTGCATTACTCTTTGCTGTTGTCACAGCTGCTCCAGTGGCTGCTCAAAATGCAAACGAGGCTCTTGCAAGAGCCGAGAGCGCTTACCGGTCGCTCACATCCCTGAGAGCAGAGTTCACACAGACGATCGCCAACCCGATGTTGGGCGATCCGGAAGTGTCACGCGGCGTGCTCTTTCTCGCGAAACCCGACAAGTTTGCGATGCGCTTTGCTGAGCCCGCCGGCGACAGGCTAGTAGCGGACGGGGAGTGGTTGTGGATCTACACGCCGTCTACCGTGCCAGGCCAGGTAATCAAACAGACGATCCCACAGTCCGGACACTCCACGCCCAACTTGTTCTCACAGTTTGTCGAGGGAGCGCGAACACGGTATCGAGCAAGGTACCAGGGGACCGCTGAGATCGGCGGAGAACAGGTTGACTTGGTGCACCTGACGCCATTGTCGGAAGAACCGTTTCTAGAGGCCACGATAGGTGTGGCCCGTGATACGGGACTCTTGCGGTTGGTGGCGTTTACAGAAGTATCAGGTCAGACGAGAAGGTTCGTGTTCGATACCATTCAACCAAACGTGGAAATAGCGAGCGCCGAGCTTCAGTTCGAGATTCCCGCTGGAGCGCGGGTCGTAACGCCCTGATCGTCTGAATCCGGTACGAGCGCAAGAAGTTCTTCTTGACTCTGCACCTGGGTAAGAAATCGCAGAGCAGCCAGAATCTGCTCGTCGTTCCTGGCTCGCAGCTCGGCTTCCCTGGTTCGACCTATCAGATACCTGGTAAGGACATATCCGAACTGACGTTCGACGATGCCGTCGACCTGAGCCCACTGAGCGTTGTCAAAGGCTACGCCGCGACTGTCCAGCCTACGGCGCACTTCGTCTAGCATATCATCTGAGATCGTTACATCTCCCGAAAGGGGTTCATCGCGGCCCATGATCTCGATGGCATAGCTCGTCAACACGTCCTGGTATATCGGTACACCGGAGCCCAACACATCCGCAAAAAGTTGTTGTTCCTCTGAAATCTCAGCGGAGGCTACCGTAACATCGGGTACGATTCCGCCTCCGCCAAACAGCTCCCTTCCGCTCGGCGTTACGAAGACCGAACTGGAGTCAGAATGGGTGGAGTCGGCTGCGCCCGGCAACAAGGCCACGAGACTCTCCCTCGCATCGGCCTCGGCCGTACGCTGCAGCGTCCGTCCAAGCGGCGTGTACCACTTGGACGTAGTCACACGCAGTGCCTGGTTTTCACCGATGCGAAAGACCAGTTGGGCTACGCCTTTTCCAAACGTGGACATGCCAAGAATCAGAGCGCGGTCATGATCCTGAAGCGCACCGGCAATGATCTCTGCCGCGCTGGCCGAAAGCTGGTTAACCAACACGACCAGCGGGATGTCGGGCCATCTAGGCTCACTGGTCGAACGGTACACGCGGCTGGCTCCGGAGGCCCGGCCCCGCGTCTCCACCACGATTTCACCCTGACCCAGGAACAGATCGACCACACCAACACCCTGCATTAAGATCCCACCGGGGTTGTTACGGAGGTCGAGTACCAGCGACGTCGCTCCCCTATCGACGAGATCGGCAACCGCCTCCTCAAATTCCCGGGCGGTCGTCTCGGCCACGGTAGCCAGCGACACATACCCCACTTCGCGGTCGAGCATCGTCGCGGTACCGACGGAGTTTACATGTATCATCGCGCGCGTCACGGTAAAAGGTAGCAACTCCGAGTAGCCGGGTCTCATGATTTTGATGCGTACATCGGTTCCCGGCTCTCCCTTGAGCTCATTGACCGCCTGGCTTGAACTCCAACCCTCAGTCGAGACTCCTTCTACTTCAACTATCCGGTCGCCCGGTTCGAGCCCCACACGGTCGGCTGGGGTGTCGGGAAGAGGCGTTATGATCGTAATCCACCCGTCGCGAACGTCGATTCGGATTCCAAGGCCTCCATAGTTACCCGTGGTGCTGAGAGTTAGATCGCGTAGCTCGCGCTGCCGGAGAAACGCGGTATAGGGATCGCCAAGACTTTCCAGCATCCCGTCGATCGCAAGGTCGTAGAGCTGAGCCTCACTCAGAGAATCGACGTAGTAACTGGCCACGTGCTGTAATACTTCTTCAAACACGCGCGCGTTAGCGTAAGTATCAGCCGCCGCATCCGACTCGGCCCTCTGAAGCAGCCAGCCTCCCGATATGAAGGCTATGAACCCAACCAGCCCGTAAACCGAGATTCTGTTTGCCGTCATCTATGAAGCTCCTCCGAGCGCCAGGTCATGCGTTTTTCCCGATCGAAGACTCACGAAAAATCGTTTTCCAAGCCTCGTCAAGCACTTCCTCCGCTGTTCCGGAGGCATCGACATGAAATATTCCATCACCTTTTACTAATCTAAAGGATTCGCACACTTTTCCGCGCATGCCGACGGAGGCGCTCTCCAGACGATCTGCGGCCTTGCCGGAATTCGCCAGCCTTTCCATACCCATATCCAATGATACATCCAAAACGATCGTGATGTTCGGGCTGAGCCCTCCTGTCGCGAGCGAGTTAGCCGCGGCCACTTCCTCGGGCGGCAGGCCGCGACCATCGGCCTGATAAACCAGCGTTGACAACTCGAAGCGGTCGCACACTACGACAGCGCCCCTCTCCAAAGCCGGGACAATTTCCTTCTCGACAAGTTCCGCGCGGGCCGTCAGATAGAGAAACAGCTCCGCTGCAGGCCCGATATCGAACTTTGAGCTGAGGACCAGCTCTCGGGCTGCCTCTGAAATCTCCGTGCTGCCCGGATCGCGAAGCTCAACGACCTCACATCCGGACTCGCGCAGTTTACCGCCGAGCGCCTTCGTTAGAGTCGACTTTCCCGCGCCGTCCGGTCCATCGACGACAATGAAGGTCCCGGGATATTTCTTATGCATCAAACGACCCATTGTGATGCTTCGCAAGCAGGTACCGCGGCCGCCCAAAGATATCGGCCTCTATGCACACATCGCTCCACCCCGCTTCTCCAGCCGCTTCCAACACTGCCTCCGAGCGGCGGGAGTCGATCTCGAGCGCGAGGAGCCCATCCTGCCGAAGATATCTGCGAGCGCCGGCAAGAATCGCGGACGTGTGTTCGAGTCCATCCTCGCCGCTCGCCAGAGCCATTCGCGGTTCGAAGCATCGAACGCTCGGATCGCTCTTTGCGAATTCCTCGACCGTCAGATATGGTGGATTCGATACAATCGCATCGAATCGCTCACCCGCGACCGGCTCGAAAAGGTTACCCACCAAGAATCTAAGTCGTGTATCATGAGCCACCATTCGCTCATTTTGCATCGCGAGCGCGATGGCTTGATGAGAACTATCGGTGGCAGTCACTACCGAAAAACGGCCCTCGGCGGCCAGGCTGAGCGCCACACAGCCGCTACCCGTACACAGGTCGAGCGCGCAACCCCAGTCTTCAGTTTCCCGGTGCGTTCCCCACTTCAGCACCATATCCACCAGACCCTCCGTCTCCGGCCGGGGAATCAGCACTTCCGGACCAACCTTCAACTCTAGCAGCCGAAACGCAGCGGTTCCGGCCACGTAGGCAAGCGGTTCGCCGCTTGCACGTCTCGCTATCTTGCGCCAAAATTCTGCCAGGGCATCCGGATCCACGGGCTTATCTCCCGCCAACCAGATAGTGGTTGTTTCTCCACCCATAACGCTGGCCCAGATCCCAGTCGCTTCGCTCCGAGCACGCTCGATCCCTGCGCCAGCCAGGCCTCGAGTGGCCTGGTTCAACGCAGCAGCCGTTGTTAGGGTCTCGGTCTCAAGCATCGGACCGCTCGTCTCGATACGCGACTCGCAACGCCTCGAACAACTCGTCGAGACCCCCGTCGAGGACCTCGTCGAGGCTATGTGTGGTGAAATTGATCCTGTGGTCGGTGACCCTGCTCTGCGGAAAGTTGTACGTTCTTATCTTAGCTGACCTATCACCGGTACCCACCATGGTTTTTCGCTCTCTGGCGCGGTCGGCCTCCTGCTCCGCAATCATTCGGTCGAGCAGCCGCGCGCGGAGTACCTCCAGCGCCTTGATCTTGTTTTGAAGCTGAGACTTCTGATCCTGGCACTGTACGACCAACCCGGTCGGAAGATATGCGATGCGCACGG
>JACZUR010000201.1 GCA_022573095.1 Gemmatimonadota bacterium
GGGCCCACAGCGCCGCGCCCCCCAAATGACCTGGTGTGTCGCCGGGCAGCAAGATCACATCGTCCGGCCGTGAGAAGTACGGCTTTACCGCCTTGTTGATATCTTCGAGTACACCGACCATGCCAATCACCGGTGTCGGGGGAATAGCACCGTCAGGGCTTTCGTTGTAGAAGGATACGTTGCCTCCAGTAACGGGTGTGGAGAGCGCCTCGCACGCGTCCTTGATTCCCCTGCACGCTTCCTTGAACTGGTAATACACGGCCGGTTTTTCGGGATTACCGAAGTTAAGGCAGTTCGTGATCCCGATAGGCCGTGCGCCGGCGCAGGCCACGTTACGCGCCGCCTCGGCTACCGCTGACTTGGCGCCCTCGTAGGGATCGAGCCACACGTATCTCGCGTTCGAGTCTGTTGACGCGGCTATGCCGATCGAAGTCCCTGGGATCCGAACCACTCCCGCATCTCCGCCCGGCTGGCATACAGTGCTGGCGCGCACCGTGGAATCGTACTGCTCATAAATCCAGCGCTTGCTGGCCAGTGCCGGCGTTCCGAGCAGCGTCATCAGAGAACTAGCCAGGTCATAATTCTCAGAAGTGGGGGCGAGAGCCCTTCGGTTTCGTGCCGCCTGGTCCTCAACGGCCTCCGGGCTGTACAGGGGGCATCCGTCTACGAGCTTCTCACCTGGGATCTCGGCCACGACTGTGTCTCCGGCCCTGACGCGATAGCACCCGTCATCAGTAACCTTTCCGATTACCGTGGCTTCGAGTTCCCACTTGGCCGCAACCAATTCGATCTCGCCCACTCGATCTGGCTTTGCTACGAGAAGCATTCGTTCTTGTGATTCCGACAGCAGAATTTCGTAAGGGGTCATGTCGGTTTCGCGAGTCGGCACTTTCAGCACGTCTATCTCGACTCCCACACCCCCTCTGGCCGCCATCTCGGCCGACGACGAGGTGAGACCCGCGGCTCCCATATCCTGTATTGCTACGATCGAACCCGATTGAACGAGTTCCAAGCTCGCTTCGATGAGGAGTTTTTCGGTGAACGGATCGCCCACCTGAACTTGAGGGCGGCGTTCTTCACTCTGCTCCGAGAGCTCCTCGGATGCGAAGGAGGCCCCGTGGATGCCGTCTCTTCCTGTTCTCGATCCCATAGTGATCAGGACGTTCCCAACACCGCTGGCAACCGCCCTGGCGACCTGCTCTTCACGGAGGACTCCGATGCACATCGCGTTGACGAGCGGATTGCCGTCGTACCCATCTAGGAAATCGACTTCGCCGCCGATAGTAGGGACCCCAACGCAGTTGCCGTAGTCCCCAATTCCTCTGGTTACGCCGGCGAGCAGGTACCTGTTTCGCGCTTTGGAGAGGTCGCCAAAGCGCAAGCTATTCAGCAGGGCAACGGGGCGGGCGCCCATCGTAAACACGTCTCGTAAAATACCGCCGACGCCTGTCGCGGCGCCCTGATAGGGCTCGACGGCAGAGGGGTGGTTGTGTGACTCGATCTTGAAAGCCACCGCCCAGCCATCGCATAGCCTCAGAATACCAGCGTTTTCACCTGGGCCCTGGATCACTCGTTCGCCGGTCGTAGGAAAGGTGCGCAGAACCCTCTTGGAGTGCTTGTAAGCGCAGTGCTCGCTCCACAGAGCCGAGAAGATCCCCAATTCTGTGTAGCTAGGATCCCTGCCGAGCATTTCACGAATCAGCTCGATTTCGTGGTCTGTCAGGCCGTGCGAACGGATGAGTTCCGCCGTCACCGGCGGATCGCCCGGGTATGCCGAGACCCGGGCCGGATTCACTGAGTTACAGTTGGCGGTGAGTCAACCGCTTGTTCTGGCATTTCCTTGCTCGGCGGAGTGTACTCCGGTATTCTGTCGCCCGGCGATGACGAGATGCCTGAGTAGACATGGCCCGCGCCTCTAACCACCGCGTCCACGACCTGGTCCCTCTCGAGGATTACGACATCGAAGGTGCCGCAGGATACCTCGCAGCCGTTGCGGAAGTAGAGGTAGCTGTAGTTACCCGCCGCCGCTTCCCAAACCGGCTCTCCCCACACTTGGATCACCTGATCGGTCGTCATTCCCGGGTCAATCGTTCCGGTGTAAATGGGGTCCCACGGTTCATCCATCGCCGGGAACACTGGCTGCGGCTGAGCTGTCTGCCGGCCAGCGGGCTGCTGTGGAGTTGCCACATCTTCTCTCGCTGCGGCATTCGGGGCTTGGCCTGCGGGAGCTTCCGCGACTGCCGGTACCGAATCGGCGGCCGTTTCGGTGTCGTCGGAACCGCCACCGATGAACGGGATCTTATCGCATGATTGAGTGGTGAGTCCCAGCGCGATTATCAAACACAAGTGGCGGCGTCTCATGGCGAGCCTCCGGGTAATGCTTCTACGGTTTTAACTAGCGATTCGAAAACGAACTTTCCTCTGGTCTCACCGAGGAGAGGGTCAGCGGCCCGCTCCGGGTGCGGCATCATGCCGACGACGTTCCCCGGCCGATTTCTGATGCCTGCGATAGCGTTTTCTGAGCCGTTGGGATTGTCATCTACGTATCTCATTACGACTCTTCCTTGCTCCTCGATATCTCTCAATTCTTCCTCTCGAGCGAGGAACCTACCCTCGCCGTGCGCGATCGGAACATCGAATTCGGCACCTGAAGAATACGCGTTAGTGAACGGCGTGTCGACCGACTCTACCCGAATCCTAACGGGGCGCGAAAGGAATGTTAGGCAAGCATTCCGGACGAGCGCTCCGTCGAGCAGCCCTGCCTCGCACAAAATCTGAAATCCGTTGCAGATGCCGAGCACCGGGCCCCCCGCGGCGGCGTGGGCCTCAACAGCCCTCATGACCGGACTGAAGCGGGCTATTGCGCCAGCCCGCAGGTGGTCTCCGTAGGCGAAACCGCCCGGCAGAATGACAACATCCGCGTTGCCCAGCGATTCCTCCCGGTGCCATACGTAAAATGCTTCGGCCCCCGCCCCCTGGACTGATCGCAACGTATCTTCGTCGCAATTGGACCCGGGGAACTTGACGACTGCAACTCTGGTCATGAGGCAGACTCAACTACCACCTCGTAGTCCTCGGTTACAGGGTTAGCCAACAGCCGGTCACACATCTCGCGTGCGTCTGCGAGCGCCGTTTCGCGATCGGGTCGTTCCAGGGAGATCGATATTGCTCGGCCGACCCGGACGTCACCCACGCTTTCGAACTCGAGCGCCGACAACGCCTGTCCGACCGCCTTGCCCTGGGGGTCCAGCAGTCCCGCACGGGGCATGATCTTCACCTCAATATCAAAACTTGGCATCGCCTACCTGCTTGATGGTGGTCCTGCTCCGCTGCGGTCATCGTGTGAGGCCGAGTCGTGGATTCGCAGTGTTCGCTCGTCGTCAACGTCAGAATCTTCACTCCTCTCCATGAACCCCACCGCCGCGGTTCTTGCGAGTCCGTACGTGACGTATGCCAGACCCAGCGGAAAGAAGAAAATATCCCGGCTCCAGACCCCGAAAGCCAGGATGATCAGGTGGGTTGTCAGACCCAGGATTCCCCTCAACGATTTGACGCCGATCACCGGGAGTTTTGCGTAGGAAACGTTGCTCACCGTTGCCAGGCTCAGAATGATCATGAGAAAAATAATGACTTGAGACCAAGGCAGGTCCGATAGTTGAGTCTGGTAAAAACCGGTCTGAGTAAAGGGGTAGTATGTTGCCAGCGTCATTCCAGCGGCGGGCGAGGGAAGCCCCGTGAACGATGCGCTGGCCTCCTCTGGTTTCTGGATGTTGTACCGCGCCAATCGCAGTGCGATGCATACGACGAAACCGTACCCGAACAACCATGCGAATTGACCCATCGAGAACAACAGTTGCTGAGCGATTAGCATCGCCGGCGCTATACCAAAACTTACCAAGTCGACGAGCGAGTCGAGTTCGGCTCCGAAACGTGTGCCCGTGTTACTGATGCGGGCTATGCGCCCGTCCAGCATGTCCAGAACTCCGGCTACGACTATCCACCAGCTTGCTCGATAGTAGTCACCCTGCATGCTGAGGACTATCGACCACATTCCAAAGAAAAGGTTGGAAAGCGTAACGATACTCGGTGCTATGACCGTAACGCGCCGTACATCGCGCCTGTTCGACGGACCTCTCATTTCCACCGTCCTATGACCGTAACCCCAGCCCGGGTCTTGTCGCCCACTGCAACAAGGGGCTCGACCGTGGCGGGCATAAAGATATCAACTCGTGACCCAAATCGGATGAGGCCCAGGCGTTCGCCCTGCTGCACATGCATGTTGGGATGCGGGTCGGCTACAATGCGCCGGGCGATGAGTCCCGCTATCTGGCGGACCAATACGGGTCCGCTGTCGCCCCGAATTCCCAGTGACATCTGCTCGTTGTGAACACTGGCCTTGTC
>JACZUR010000202.1 GCA_022573095.1 Gemmatimonadota bacterium
ACCTCCTCCTCCCCCTGCCCGGTTCTCGTTGATATCGGCGCTCATCTTCTTGACCGGCCGCATTCCGCGAGGACGAGGGCGGTCTCCCGATGCAGTGGTACCGAAGCAGGACGTCACACCGGCCGAGTTGCTGACGTTGCTCGACGAAGCCGAGCGCAGGTTGAACGACGTAAGCCAGCTAGATGCGGGGACCTGGTTCAAACACTTCGCGTTCGGCGTGCTCGACAGAGACAAGACCGCCAAGTTCATACGTATCCACAACCGGCATCATTTGAGAATTATTTCCGACATTATGGCCGCGTAAAACTCACGGTTCTTCTGGGATTGTGGGTAACCGATCGACGGGATGATGTGGGCCCTTCCGCTCCACTCCAAATTCGACAGGAGCTGACCGAGGGTCTCCGCAGCACGAGCACGGTCATCACGCGGAATCCGCTCTCACATCCGGAGCAATTCACCTGAAACCGACTGCAGCAGCGCACGACAAATGAAGCGCGCGAAAATAGTCAACGCGTCAATATGGGACTAGCCATGCGCCTGCCCGCAGTGTTACCGTGATTCAGTATTGCAACAGCCAAGCAGAGAGGCGTACCGGGATCCGCATGGTGCGAAATCGCAAATGCACCATCGGGAATTCTGAAACCTGAGAGTCCCTTGAGGCAGGTGCTATCTCAATGAGTGGTTCGGACGACAGAAGCGTTGAGCAGCGTCTCGATGAAGTCGAAGAACGACTCGCCGATTTGCAGTACACGGTGGACCGGCTCGGGTACACGATCGAGCGCCGGCACGGTACTCAATCCCGATCCGTTGCGGCGCAATCGCCTCCGCGCACTGCTCCACGGAGTACTCCAAGTACGGAACCCGCAGCGGAAACCGATGCTTTCACCCGCACTCGACGGAAGCCGAGCACCTCGACGATGTTCAAGGAACCAGGCTCTTTGTTCGCCAGTGCGAGCCTGGTGGAACGCGGCAGCGAATACTGGTTGAGCCGCGTCGGTATCGGCCTGGTGTTGTTCGGCGTGGTATTTCTCTTCAAGTATGCAGTGGATCAGGGCTGGCTCACTCCGGCGACCCGTGTGGCTTTGGGCGCTGCCCTCGCGACGACGCTGTATGTCCTTGGGCTCAAGCTCCATTTCGAGAAGCCATGGTTCAGCCGCATCTTGTTAGGTGGTGGCATTGCGGCGTTCTACATAACCGGTTTCGCGGCGACCCAGTTGTACGCTCTGGTGAGTTATCAGGTGGGATTCGGTTTCATGCTGAGCGTTACTGTGCTCGCCTTCTATTCAGCGGTGTGGCAAGACCAACCGGTGTTGTCTGTCATCGGAGCCATCGGCGGGTTCGCCACGCCATTCCTGCTCGCGAGCGATGCGGGCACCGCGATCGGGTTTGCGACGTACGTGAGTGCCTTAACTATCGGCGCCAGCACGCTGTTCTACTTCATGGGGTGGAGCACGTTGCTATGGGTATCGGTCGCCGGTGGATGGGGGGCCCTTGCAGCGGGCGCGCAAGTCGCCGGGGCGTTTGGCGTTAACCTGCCCGCCGGCGACCGCTGGGCTTTTCAAGGAGCCGCAGTAGCGGCGTGGCTGGCATTTTGGCTGAGCCCCGTGGCGCGCGAGTTCGGTGCTCGTCAGGAATCCGACCAGCCCGGAGAATCGTCTCCAAAGTTCGCTACTTCTATGGGTGCGGTCCAAGGCCGAGAAGCGTATTTGATGGCGGTTGGCATGCCGGTCGTAGCGCTGGGGTTTTCCAGCGCCATCTGGCCAATGCCCGCCGCGTTGTGGGGCTGGATCGCCATTGCGGGCGCGGCGCTCTACGCCGCCGCCGGGCAAGCTTTGCGCCGGGCCGGGAAGACCGGCCTTGGCTTTAGTCACCTAGCTTCGGGAGCGGTGCTTGTCACCATCGCGTTGGGCATCCTGCTCGATGGCGGCTGGCTGCTCCTCGCATGGGCCGCCGAGGCAACCGCATTGAACTACATAGGCGCGCGCACCCGCACCGAAATGACCACCTCCAGTGGTCACATGCTGTTTGCTGTCGTGCTGATCTGGCTCGCTGCGAGGTTGCTCGGCGATGCCGCAACGGGGATGGTGGTTTTCAACGCGATCGCCCTCACGGATCTTGCCGTCATCGCGCTTGTGGTCGCGACCGCCAGAGTGCTGCACTCAGCGGAAGAGCGGTGGGGTTACCTCCTGGTCGCCCACGCCGCTTTACTTACCTGGTTGTGGCGCGAACTCACGCAGCTAACGAACGGAAGTGGCTATGTGACGATAGCGTGGGGTGTCTACGCGATCATCCTAGTGGTCACCGCCCTGCTCGGCGGCATCGTTCCCGTACGCCGCGCCGCTCTGGGCACGCTCGTCCTGGTTGTTGGCAAACTCTTTCTGGTAGACTTAGCCAATGTAGAGGATATTTGGCGGATTCTGCTCTTCCTGGGGTTCGGCTTGGTGTTCCTGACCCTAAGCTATTACTTCCGCTCGCTGTGGGACCCGGGAGCCAAGCGGGAGGCGAACGGTGACGGCGGCTAAAGAACCGATCCGCAAACAACCTTGAAATCAATTAGTGCGAGGTTCCGCCGTCATAAGCGGGTTCGTTTGTCGCGGTTACGACTCTAGCACGGCGTCATCTCCCGGAGCTAGGCTGATCCTCGTCGACATTGATCTCCGAGTTGCAGCCAGGGCTGCAAACCGAGCAGGCGAGAGCCGCGGCCCGATCCCTGCTCGCGGAGGGCGGTATGGGACTGTGGAGCATTCACGGTGTCGGCATCGACAGCGGCGAAACACCGCTCGATGTGCTGCAAGCCGGATCGGTGATCGCCTTCGAGCCGATGTTCTCGGCGGGCGCCGACGCGTTCTATCTCGAGGACATGATCCTGGTGACGGAGTCGGGGCACGAAGTGCTGAGCGCCGGACTCCCTTACGCCGCAGAGGAGATAGAAGCCGTGATGGCACAGGGCCGCTGACGACGCTGCAGATTACGCTGGTTTCGTGCGATCGTGAGGCAACGACCAGCTATCGGGACGTTCGGAAAAACGCATACGAAAAGAGCACGGCGATGAGCATCAGTGGATTCATCTCGCAGAAAGAGCACTCGTCAGATATAGTTTATACGCTATATTCAAGAGAGTTTCCCATCCGGCTATGCGGTCGGCGTTGCTGGCCACTAGGTTCTAGGACGAGTATTTGGTTAGCGCACAGCGCCGACAGATGGAGCACAGATAGTTGTTAGAAGACCCTAACGATCCGATCACAAGCGCTCGAGGAGGTCTACCGTGGACCGCCGCATCATCGACCTATACGACGAATTCACCCACACCTCACTGGGCCGGCGCAAATTTCTCGCGAGACTCGCCGAGTTGACCGGAAGCATGTCCGCGGCCGTCGTCTTTTTGCCGCAGTTGGAAAACGATTACAGCAAAGCTCGCGTCATCGGCGAAGGCGACACTCGGATCGTGGAGGACTACATCACCTACCCGGGTCCGCAGGGCGACGTGCGCGCGTATCTGGCCACGCCGGCGGGTAACGGAGCCTTTCCTGCCGTGATTGTGATTCACGAGAATCGCGGTCTCAACCCGCACATCGAGGACGTGGCCCGGCGGGCCGCCACCGCGGGGTACCTCTCTATCGCACCCGACGCCCTGTCACCGTTGGGCGGTACGCCACCCGACACGGACGAGGCTCGGACCAGGATGCGTGCATTGGATGCGGAGTTGACCCAAGCCAATTTCTTGGCCGCGGTCTCGTTCGCAGGGACGCATGCCCAATCAACCGGACGGGTAGGCTGCGTTGGCTTTTGTTGGGGGGGAGGCATGGCCAATCAGCTCGCCGTGCACTCGACCGAACTGCACGCCGCCGTGGCGTTCTACGGCCGGCAGCCCGCGTCGGAGGATGCCGCGAAGATCAGGGCGTCGGTGCTCCTGCATTACGCCGGGTTGGACACGAGAATCAACCGGGGGATCGCCGACTACGAGGCCGCACTCAAGGCCGCCGGAGTCGACTACACGCTCTACATGTACGATGGCGTGAATCACGCCTTTCACAACGACACATCCCCGACGCGGTACGACGAGGCCGCCGCGAGGCTCGCGTGGCAGCGCACCATCGCGTTCTTCGACGCGAAGCTGAAAGAAGTGTAGCTGCGACTCGTAGGGAGCTTGGTACCGGTTCGCATCGTTACGACACCTGGCGAGTCCAAGCGGTTCTTGGGGTTCGGGGTGGCGTTCCTCACGATAAGTTATTACTTCCGATCTCTATGGCAGCCCGACGTGTCGGTCGATGAGCAGATGACAGACACCTGATAAGAGGCCCCGGTCACAATGACGAAAAACGAGGTTGTTGCACGACTCAAGACGGCGGGCAC
>JACZUR010000203.1 GCA_022573095.1 Gemmatimonadota bacterium
GCGCGCCGAGGTTCTCCAGTTCGTCCCCCGTGGCCAACACCGCCACCACCGGGCGTTACTTGCGCGGCGACGGCTCGAACTTCGTCACGTCGGAGAGTTCACCGTTTGGCAGACCGTTGCGTCGTGGCTGGGACATTTCCACCGGCGTTTCGAGAGCCAATCCGCGCGGTTGGCGTCGGATCCTCTGTTACGTTTGATCCGTTACGACGCGGACTTCATGTGGCAGTGGATAGAGCGGGCTCGTCTCAACGTCGAGCACGGGGTTGCCGAACGCCCAAGCGTTGGTTAACGCGTTGAAATTCCACGGCAAGTCGGTTGGTAGATTCAAATCCGCCACGAACGGGCCCACCGCGCCCAGTACGGCAGCAAAGTACCCTTCCAGGCTGCCCTCCAACGTTGCCGGGCCGTCGGTGGGAGGCCCAACTGCCGTGCGGAGGAAGAATTCCGAGTAGTTAGGCGTCTGGAACGCGCGGTTTACGGTGAACCGAACCGAGTGGTTCTCTGTCGGGCTGTAGACAATCGCTCCCTTGGGGGAGAATTGACCGTCGAACAAGTCACTGTCGTCGAATCTGGCCGCACCTACGGGCCGAACCTCGGGTACAGGCTGGTACTCGACCTGTCCGTAGACAGAGCCATAGTTGTCGCTACGGTCGTCGTTGAGGACCTCCATCAGAGTGTTCTCCGTGTCCACCCGGTAGTTGCGGAACGACGCTCCAACCACGATTCGTGCTCTATCCTCTGCAAAGTTACGATTGTACTGCCCCTCGACGTGAAGCAATGTTGACCTCTCGTCCAGGTCGATACCCGACAGCAACGACTTCTGTGGGTCTAGCGACTTCCTTCCGGAGTACCACGCCATGAGGTTGAAATTAGGCGCTGCCCAGTTCACCCTCGCCCATGGCCGGATTGCCTTGGGTACCTGGATGCGCCCGATGCCGGTAACGAATACCTCGTTTTCCACCCGGGCTACGCCGCCTTCGACAGTTCCCACCGAACCGTCGTCAGCGTAGTAATCGAGCCGGGCCGAACCGTAAGTGGAGCGAACGTCGTCAGGTGTGCCAAGAGCCGCTCCACCCGCGCCCAGGGTCTGACCATTCAGAGGTACGAGCTCGACCGAGATGGTTGCCACGGAGTCCGTAGCCTGAGCATACTCAGCTAATATGTCAGGTAACACCTGATTCGTTCTCGATATCGACCAGCTTTCGCTCTGCGAGAAGCCGGCGTTGAATCGGTAACCGATTCTGCCATCCCGGCTCACTCCGGCATGGCGGATGTCTCCCCTGATCGTCGAAAGCTCGCCCCCACCGATCGACACTTTGGTTCCGATCACGTTGCGCGCGAGAGGCGTCGTTATGTTGATGACACCACTGTATGCGTTGGCGCCGTAAAGTGCCGAACCGGGTCCGCGCACCATCTCGATTCGTTCGAAGTCCTCCAACGGCAGCGCTAGAGCGTTCCATTCTTGAGATCCGAGAAATGCGATCGCCGGATCGCGCCCGTCTTGGAGGACGAGAATGCGGCGGTTCAGCGAAGAGTTGAACCCGCGCGCGTTGACGTTGAAGTCGTTCATTCCACTCTGGACCACATCGACGCCCGGAACTGTAGCGAGCGCGACAGGCATCTGGCTCGCGATGGAGGTCGCTTGCATGACCCGCGGTTCGATGATGGATACCGCGGCGGGAGCCTCCACTATTCGCTCCGGCGTTCTGGAGACACCTTGGACCACGATATCTCCCATCGTGACTGCCTGGGCGGTCAGCGTGGCGTTGACCGTATGGTCGGTGCCACTCACGACGTTGAGTGACTGTTCAATGGGAGCGTACCCCAGCCTTCTGAATCGAATGAGCTGCCGGCCCGTTGGAACCCTTGGTAACACGTAGTCGCCGTTGTTGTTGGTGACGGCGACGACCGCCGATCCCTCTACGGTCACCGTAATTCCGCTGAGCGGAGAGTCGTCTGCCCCTGACACGACCTGGCCGCTTACGGACCCCGTTACCTGGGCCTGCGACAGCGACGGATAAAGGGCCAGCACTGCGACCGCCAACAGTGGCGCAGCGATATTCCTGACAAAAAATGTCTTTCGCATAGAGATCCTCCCGAAACTGATGCAGAAAGTGTGAGTACCTCCGTACCCCTGCCTGATATCGGCCCCAAAATGTCACCATTACCGGTTTTTCGCTAGTAAATTGCCTCCCTGCCCAAAGCTGGGTAGCTAAATTACGTTGTCTTGTGCTGCAACAGCGTCGCTTGGATCCCTTCTGATGAGGAGTCTCCAGATAATGAGCGGTGATATTCAGATCCCCCACCCTCACAACGAGCCCGTTAGCTCCTTCGAGCCCGGCAGCGGACCCAGAAGCGAGCTCAAGTCGGAGCTTGACGAACAGTCGAGCACGGAATTAGAGATCCCCCTAATAGTTGGGGGACAGGAGTTGAAGCCCGGGGATCTCAGGGATGCAGTGATGCCCCATGACCACGGCCGAATCCTGGCAAAGTGGCACGCCGCGGGACGAGCCGAAACTGAGGCTGCGATTGACGCCGCTCGCGAAGCGCACCGTGAATGGTCGCAGTGGTCTTGGGAGGATCGGGCGGGTGTATTCCTCAAAGCCGCGCATCTCTTAAGTACCACCTGGCGGTCCACGCTGAACGCGTCAACCATGCTCTGCCAGAGCAAGACGGCTCATCAGGCGGAGATCGATGCGGCATGCGAGCTGATAGATTTTTTCCGGTTCAATGTCCATTTCGCAGACAGGATCTATCGCGACCAGCCTCTGTCGGTCGGCGAGGTGCGGAACCGCGTGGAATATCGACCCCTCGAAGGGTTCGTCTTTGCCGTAACGCCTTTCAACTTCACCGCGATAGCCGGAAATCTTCCCACCGCGCCAGCGATTTTGGGCAACACCGTCGTATGGAAGCCCGCGAGGACCGCTGTGTGCAGCGGCTACTACATCATGAAGCTGTTGCAGGCCGCAGGCCTGCCGCCGGGTGTCATCAATTTCGTGCCTGGCAAGTCGCCCGAGATCGCAGAGGCGGCCCTGAATCACAAAGATCTAGCCGGTATCCACTTCACCGGGTCGACACCCGTTTTCCAGGGCATGTGGCGAACGGTGGGTACGAACATCGAACGGTATACATCTTATCCGCGGCTGGTCGGTGAAACCGGTGGGAAAGACTTCATCGTCGCTCACGCGTCGGCCGATGTTGATTCCCTGAGGACCGCCATCATCAGAGGCGGTTTCGAGTATCAGGGGCAGAAATGCAGCGCGGTTTCTCGGGTTTACGTCGCCGAAAGTGTTTGGACCAAGCTCAGGGACGACTTGCTTCACGAGGTTTCCGAGATCCAGATGGGGGATGTTGCTGACTTTAGAAACTTCATGGGAGCGGTTATCGACAAACGTGCTTTTGATAAGATCTCTGGGTACATAGAACAGGCCAAGATCTCCCCCGAGGCGGACGTACTTGTCGGCGGAGAGACTAACGACGAGCAGGGATTTTTCATCCGCCCGACCGTGATCGAGTCTCACAATCCACGGTCGGTTACGATGTGCGAAGAAATCTTTGGTCCGGTGGTGACTGTTTACGTTTATCCGGACGACCAATGGTCGCAAACTCTGGAGCTTGTGGACGGAACGTCTCCATACGCGCTTACGGGCGCGGTGTTCGCCGAAGATAGGTCTGCGGTGCGGGACGCGCTGAAGTCCCTGCGGTACTCAGCGGGGAACTTTTATGTTAACGACAAGCCAACTGGCGCCGTGGTCGGACAACAGCCCTTTGGGGGTTCGAGGGCGAGCGGAACTAACGATAAAGCGGGCTCCATGATGAACCTGCTCCGATGGACATCAGCCAGAACTATCAAGGAAAACTTGGGGCCACCGGCCTCGTACCGATATCCCTTCATGGACGAGGCGTGAGATCGAGTGCAAATTGGTGGGTCGGGAAGGCGTTGTGACGGCATGTCGCTCAATTTTGTCTGTTAACAGGAAGCTCTGTGTTACAAGGATGGATTGTGACGGTTAAAAGAACTCTGTTTGCTGTAGCTCTGGGTGTCCTGGTGCTCGGTTGTGAGCCCGAGACGATCACGGAGGCCCGTGATCAACTGAACCGTGGCGGCGAGCGCATCGTGCGTTTCTCGGTTGCGATCAAGAACGACACGATCACGATTGGCAAGTTCTTACCTGAAGATGACACAGTTACGACAGCGAGCGGCCTGATCGGCATCAAGGTCGATGTGGACACGGTGACGGTGGACGTTGGGGATAAGCTGCAGTTTGAGGATC
>JACZUR010000020.1 GCA_022573095.1 Gemmatimonadota bacterium
ATTCGCCCCGTCTTTGTGTGGGGGGAACGAAAAGGGGGCCGGGGGCACATGCCGTTCGTGCATGCGCCCCGCGCCCCCGCGCCCTCGTGTCCCCGCGCCCCCTAGCGCGTTGGCAGGGTCCGATCTATGGGACCAGGTTCTGTGTCTTCTGTAGTACGAAGAGCCCTTCCTGTCCGCTGGTTACTACGACGACTCCACTTTTAAAGAACGGATAATTACTCCACGAACCGCTCATGCCGGCCGAGTTGTCGCCAATTGGGACGGTATCGAAGTAACCCACCTCTACCGGGGCTTCGACGTCGCTGATATCGAGAATACGCAACCCGGATTGGTAGTTGGACTGGTACATCAGGTTGCCTCGGATATAGAGGTTGTGATCGCTCGCCTCCTGCGTACCGAAGTGTTCTTTTAGCAACACCGGGTCGTCCAGATCGGAGATATCGAAGATCAACGTGCGAGTCCGGTTTATCTCTTCACTCGCGAGCTCGTCCCCCTCGTCGTCCATAAAGAAGTAGCGATGATCTTCGGTGACCCAGCCCTGGTGTGCGTAAGCAACGTTAGGATAAGTGGCGTTGGACACCGCGATAGTATTGTCTTTGTCGGTTACGTCCGCGATGCTGAGGGCCGTTTCGTTGGAACCGAAGCAGATCTCATGTCCCTGGTAGTCGGTATCCGGACCGTTGTAGATGATGCATTGGGCGTCGTGGCTGTAACCGGTGTTGTTGCGCCCAGTGGCCGGGTCCGAGAAACATCCCGTGAAGGTCGGATTCAACGGCTCCCTGATGTCGATCATGTGGAGACCACCACCGCAGGTCTCGCCGGCGGAGTTTACACCAACAGCGTAGGCATAACCGGTCTCCTCATTGATCACGATGTTGTGAGCGGAGCCGAGACCCGCGTAGTGAGCGGTCTCCTCGAAGGTGACGGGACCGGCACCGACGTCGCGCAACTGTGTCAGGTCGAACACCTGCATACCGTGCTCGCCGGCGCCGTCTGCAACGATGAATGCGTGGTCTGCGTACACTTTGATATCACGCCACACGCTGGTGGGCGCCCCTTCGGTCTTCGGTAGCTCACCGATGTACACAGGATTCGAGGGATCTGTGATATCCACGAAGGCAGTTGCATCTTGGCGGCCTACGAGAGCGTATTCCCGGCCCGTTTCCGGATCCTCCCAACCCCACACGTCGTTGACCCGGATACCCGCGCCGCCGCCAAGGTCACGTACGGGAAGGAACGAAACGAGATTCATATCGCCGCAGTCGAACAATTCTGCAGTACCGTCCGTGCACTCTACGGTTTCGCCTGCGATCATCTCCAATCCGTCGTAGGTGTCACTCCTAAGCGTAGCGGTAATCGCCCAGCGACCGGACTCAGTGTCCTTCTCGAGTACGTATGCGGCGCCGCTGCCTCGTATACCGGCCACCGCGAAGTCGTCGTTGGCAGCTAGGTATCCTGAGAAGTAGTCGCCGGATTCCAGGCCGTCGGTGCCAAGCTTGGTCACGCTGATCCAGTCGCCACTTTCATTGGCACTTACAATGTAGAGTATGCCCCTGAAACCGTTGGATCCCGGTGCGCCCACGAAGTAGTCGCTTCCCGCGATCGCAACGTTTCTGCCGAAACGGGTCTGATCCGCTCCGTCGAATGGTACCAGCTTCTGCATCGGTACCCATTCTTCCGCATCTGTGTCGAACCGGTAGGGAAGAGCTTCTCCCTTCATATCGTCAACGAACAGCGAACCGAGTAGCGCGTAGTCTCCCTCGAGAATGAGGTGAAATGCCAGCTGGTCTCCCTCTTCGAGATCCTCGGGTCCGACTGTGCCTTGTTCCACCCACTCACCGGCCTCGTTTAGCTGGAAGAAATAGACCGCGCCCCGCTGCTCGTCGTGGCCTCTTGCTGCGATGAGAGCCTTGTCGCCGTCCAGATCGAGCGCGGTGCCAAACCTGTCTCCCACCTCGCTGTCACCGCCGCGCAGCTTGGCAACCTCCGACCAGTTGCGGCCGCTTCTTCTGAAGACGTAGACAGCTCCGATGGAATCACTTCTCTCGGCGCCGACCATCACGTAGTCGCCGCTGACACGGGCGGTCAAACCGAAGTTGTCGCCGTCGGCGACGTCGCTGCCGGTTAGCTTGGCTACCTCGCGCCACCGCCCGTTACGCTCCCTCTCGAACACGTAGGCGGCACCAAGCGGTCCGTCTCCCGTCACTACCATCGTGTTTCCATCCACATCGATTGCGGTACCGAAACGGTCTCCCCACTCCCCGTCGGACGCTTCTAGCCGTTGCGACACTTCCCATCCGTCACCCGTGCGCGAGTAAATGAAAACGAACCCACCTTGATAGGTGTTCTGGGACTCACCCACCATGATTTCCTGGTCACTGACGGCGAGACTCCGACCGAATCCGGTGAGAGATACCGGCGCTCGATCCTCAGATAGGAACGACTGTGCCGCGAGCGGAGTCGACATAAGAGAGAGAAGCGTTAGACCAATGATCTGCGTCGGGAAATTCTTCATTTCAAACCCCTTTAGTGATTTCAATATTTGTACGCTGGTGCGGAGAGACTGACCCCTTCATCTGCTCCGCTTGAGGCGTGATCGTTATTCGTATCGGACGTGCGGTTCTCACTTTTGGTTTCACGGGGAGCCCGTTCAGAGTGAAACGGGCTAGTCCCGGCAGGAGCACGCTGTTCCCCCGGGCATTACTACTACGCAGGATCCGTTTTGTGCCACGAGAAGAGCGGACGCATTTCAGGGCGCGCTAGGCAGGCCGCAGGATCGGGCCAATCAGGAGGCACATCGTCTTGCCAAGCAGGGCGCCGGGCTCCGTCTTATGCTGCAGATGGCGGTCCTTGGCCATGCGTAGTGGGTGAGTTGAATTGACAGGGGCATCCGAAGTCACAGTTGCAGTTCGCGAACTCGACCCCTCGAACCATCCACTGGTCTGACATCTGGTTTCCTCCCACAGGCCTTTGAGTATTTGATGCTCACAACACGCACGCAGCTTACCGGTTGGTCAACGGACCCTACGCAAGAATCGTGAGGCTCGTTGCTCAGTTCAATAAATCTTGTTTTCTTAAATGAAGATGACTCTTCTTCCTTGCCAGCGCGACAAGTTTGATATACCGGCGGACGTTTCGTACCTGAACTGCGGATACATGTCTCCACTGCCCAACAGCGTGGCGGAGGCTGGTATAGTAGGCGTCAAACGGAAATCCGCGCCCTGGGTAATTACTGCACCGGATTTCTTTCGAACGTCCGAGAGAGTCAGATCTCTGTTCGCGCAGCTGATAGGCGCATCGTCAGATGATGTAGCTATCACCCCGTCAGCCAGCTACGGTATAGCGCTCGCCGCGTCAGCGGTGCAAGTGGCTCCCGGCAAGGAAATTCTGATTCTTGCGGAACAATTTCCGTCCAACTTCTACAGTTGGCAGGAAAAAGCCAGGCAGTGCGGGGCATCGCTGGTTACAGTGCCCGTGCCACATGATTTTGACTGGACGTCAGCCGTACTAGACAAGATTTCTTCGCGGACCGCCGTTGTTGCGGTTCCAAACTGCCACTGGACGAACGGGGGACTTGTCGACCTCGTGGCTGTGGGATCGCGTTGCCGCGAAGTTGATGCAGCGTTGGTTGTCGACGGCACCCAATCGCTGGGTGCACACCCGTTCGATCTGGAGAAGATAGGGCCGGACTTCCTCATAACCGCGACGTACAAGTGGTTGCTCGGACCCTATAGCCTCGGATTCGTATACGTTGCACCGAGACATCGGTCCGCGCAGCCTCTGGAGCTCAACTGGCTGGCCCGCGAAGGGAGCGAAGATTTTGCCGGCCTCACCGAGTACACCGACTTGTTTCAGCCGGGCGCGCGCAAGTTCGACGTTGGTGAGCGAGCCAACTTTGCGCTGATGCCTATGGCCGAGGCGGCGCTCGAACAGATACTCGAATGGGGAGTTGACTCTATTTCCGAATCGCTTTCAGTCCTCACCGGTCGAGCCGCTGAGCTAGCGGAGGCGAGCGGATTTCCGCCCGTACCGGCGCATCTGCGAGTCGGGCACATGCTTGGTTTCGATATCCCATCGTCGGCGCCGCATGATCTGGTCACTCAACTCGCCGATCGAAACATCTACGTGAGCAGACGTGGTAGATCGCTCAGGGTGTCGCCTCATCTCTACAACACGCCGGAGGATATCGATCGACTGATGAGCGAGCTCGGGAAGTTGGTCGCTTAAGGTTTAGTTGCGAGGGCAGTTAGTCCAAACTTGGCGCCACTCGGTCTATCATTCTCGGTCTGTCGAGGTCCGCCAGTGCGCTACCGTCCGACTGCAGCAGAGCAATGATGCTGTCTAGAACATCAGCGTTCAAGGTTTCACGCGGTAACTCTGACAACGGGAATCCGTCGCCGCCCTGCGCGACGAAATCAGGAACGGCAAGAATGTAGCTTGCTGCGGGGTCGACCACCTCGCCACTGCTCAGGCGCACTTCCACCACTCTCTCCCCGGCAGGACGTTCGGAATCGTAGGTTACGGTAGCGCCGGAAATGTGGACGCGCGGCCGTCCACGCATTAGCGAATGTTCGAATGTCGCGATCAATTCCGCGCCGGTGACGGTCACACGCGAGAGTAAGTTGCCGAACGGATGGACCTGAAATAGTTCACCATAGGTAACCGTACCCGCGTCGAGGTCAGCTCGAATACCGCCGTTGTTGGTGAGGCCGACGTCGGCGCCGGTCCCAGCGCGTATAGCGTCCGCGAAAAGGTTGCCCAGTGCATATTGAGAACCGTCGCGGGGAAGAGCGTGCTCCAACGTGGTAATCGTGCGGTTGGCCATGGAATCGATCAACGATTCGTACTCCGACATCACAGCAACGACTGCCGGATTTGGTTGTACCGCGTCCGCATAGGTGGTGTCGATATGCATACTGTGGCTCACGCTCCCGTCGCGTGTCTTGTAGAGGTCCACTACACCCACAGCACGTCCGTTCGACCACGCTTCGACTACAGGGATCCCGTTCGCTTCGGTTGCTGCCACCCGGTGGTCGTGTCCGCCGACGATCAAGTCAACGATCTCGGTGCTGAGTTCTTCGGCGAGTTGTATACTCTCACCGCAACGGTCATCGTTACAGAAGGTCGCTGCGTGGCCGACAATTATCGTGAAATCGACTCCTGCGGTCCGCACCTCTTGCAGGATGTCTGCCAGCGACTCCGCTCCCCGCACAAAGCTCAAACCCTCTACCATTATTGGTCGAACGATCGTAGGGGTACTGGAAGTGATGTAGCCGACAATGCCTATCCTTATCCCTCCCGCTTCGAGAATCGTGTATGGCCTCGCCCATTCGGGCCGCTCACCGGTATCAGTGTAGAACACATTGGCGGCGAGCCAGGGAAACCGCGACTCTTCCATACGGGCCTTTAGCGAGTCTACTCCCCAGTCAAACTCATGATTTCCGATGGCGGCGACGTCGAGTTCCAGGGCGTTGAGGGCTTCGATGATTGACTTGCCGTACACGACGTTCGATTGCAGCGTGCCCTGCATCAGGTCACCGGCTGCTACACGTATCGTAACGCAATTACACTCGGCTTCTGCGCTATCCATCGTCGCTGCCAGCACTGCCACCCCTCCCACAAGCCGTCCCTCGGAGAAAGAATAAGTCCGCGTCGACGGCGCGCCGTGAAGGTCGTTGATTGAGAGCACCCTGAGGTGCAGAGTGTCCTGGATCGGTGATATGCTGAGAAGGAAAATTAGTCCGAGCATGTGACTCCTGCGAATCTCTGGGTTTGATTGGGCTGCTGATGAATTTGCCTGAGTATCGCCCTATCGGCAATCAGAAGGCCGAAGCCGACGCGTCGCAGAGAAAACTGCCGTTCAGTTGCTGAACTGCGACGGGCACGGCGCAGCCGAGCAGCGGTTACTGAAAACGAGAAACAGCAGGGTTGCTAGAAAGTCCGTCCTTTGAATACGAGAGACTTGATTCCGCCTGCCAACAGGAGGAAGAGACCGAACATAACTACGATTAGTGGTCCGGTGGGCAGGTCGTAGGCGAACGAGAGTACTAGCCCGGCAGCCGACGCTAGTATCGAAAAACCCCAGCTAATCGCCAGGAGCAGCCCGGTGCGTCTTGTAAACAAGAACGCGACCACCGCTGGAACAACGAGAAACGTAAACACGAGGAGGACGCCGGCGACCGGTACGGCCAGCGTGATCACCACTCCAAACGAGACATAGAACAAGAAATCCCACCACCGGATATTCCAACCCTCACGCTCTGCTAGATGTTCGTCAAGTGAAATGGTGAGAAAGCGCTTACGGAAAAACCAGTGAAAGGCCCCGGCTGCCGCGTATACGATTGACAGCCTAAGTATGGTCGGCCAATCAACCCAGAGAAGCGTGCCGACCATAGCCTCGCGAATCGCTTCACCTCCAGCCGGCACACGATCTGCAAGAAGCAGTGTCGCAGCTGAGGCGACGACATAGACTATACCTATTATCGCTTCCTGGGGAACGAGCTTGGTCGCGCTGTCGGGGCGAGTCATCGCGAATATGAATGCCCCCAGCACTGTGAACCCCAACGGGAAGAGATAGGCGGTCACTGAGCCTGGAGTGGCTCCGGCAATCAACGCAATAATACTGCCGAACGCCGCAATCTGGGCGAGTGAGAGATCGACGAAAATCACCCCGCGAGCGATAACATGTATGCCGAGGTATGCGTGTATGGCGACCAGCACCATACAGGCCACGAACGGCGCTATCATGAACTCGAATAGTCCCGACATGCTCTCCATCTGATTTAGACTTTAACGGCTTTCAGAGGCTTGAAACGCGGCCGCCAGTTCACTGACCCAGAGGCTGACGAGGTCGATATAGCTGTCGACGCCTTCCGCGCCCCTGGTGTTCGATGGAACCACGACCGCCGTGGCGCCGGTACGCGCCGCTACCCGTTCGATCTGATTTCTATCGTAGTAATTGGTCGAAAAAAGAACCGGAATCCCTTCCGATCTCATGAGGCGAATCACATTCGCAACGTGTCTGGGTGTCGGCGGAATTCCGGGTTTTGGTTCGATGTATTCGATACACGGTACGTCGAAAGCGCGGGTGAAATAGTCCCACTCCTTGTGGTAGCAGACCATGGATCGTCCACGGAAAACCTCCGCCTGTTTCATCCATCCACCCAAACGTTCCACAAGAGGCCTGCCCTGGTACGACTGGGAGTTGAGGAACTCCCACAGCCCGCCCCCGCCCCCCGACGCCAGGTCGATCACAACATCCGTGCCCAACAACTCGACGAGTTCGTCTCCTACGTGGGCTCTGATGACCCGCTCCCGCCACTCCATGTACCGGGCTTCGAAAACTTCCGCATTGGCGGGCGATGCGTTCTTGAGCCCGGTGGCTATGTTCCGGCCGATCAAGATTGCGTTGATGGGATCGGTCCAGATATGTGGATTTCCGAACACGTGAATGTCGCCTTCGGAGCGACTAACTGACTCCGGTATGTCCAGCAGCGGTACGCCGGTGTACGCCGTCACGTACCCGGATCCTCCACTGCTAAGGCGGCGATTGCTGGCGCGATCCAGCAGCGCGGGAACCCACAACTCCAAATCGAGTCCCGTTGTAATGAACACGTCCGCCTGCTGAAGTCCACGCAGAAAACTCGGCCTCGGCTGCACGAAGTGCGGGTTTTCATCTCCTTGCGCGATCGCCGTGACCGTACCCGCGTCACCGAGTATCTCTGCGGCAATCGACGCGTAGGTAGTAAGCGAAGTGACCACCCTGAGACTGTTATCGCTTGTCTGAGCCGGAAGTGCGACCGGCCACAGCCCACTCAAACCGATTACTACGAGAAGTCGCCGCATTCTTCTCCGATTGCCCTAGTAGGTCTCGTGTTTGTGGGGACCGATCGCCCACACAACCTGTAACACAAATCTGTCATCCGTTTCCCTCAAGCCCAGATTGGCCGGTGTAGACCGGTGCTGCCACTCCGCCTTGAGATAAACCCACTCGCTCTGCCACCACTGCAGGTGCGGAACGAGGATCCGTTCCGGATCCTCCGGGCCGAAGAGCGGTTCGACCACGTCGTATCTGAGGCCGGCAAAGAGCTGGCGACCCAACTGATACTGTGCGCTAACGAAGCCACCTAACCTCGTATCACCAAAACCCAACACTCTCTTGCGGACGGCATAGCCTTCGCCTCGCAGCGTAAACGAGCGTCTCATTGCTCTATCAGGGGGCTGCCACGTAATGCGGAAGTCGCCTCCGAATACGGAAGTTTCTACGGAACGACTGGGATTCTTCCCGTATAAAGCCGTACCGCCGAGCTGAAAAAAAGTCGAGCGATTCAATTGGAAGAAGTTATTGAGATGGCCGAGGATGGACAGTCGGTCAGAATCTTCGAATAAGACTTCGTTTTCTCCCAGCGTAACCTGTGCCCAAAATTCGTGGGTGGAGAAGTTGCCACTCGTTGGAGCCAGCCAGTAAAGCCCCACGCCATTTCCTATGAGGCCTTCCTCGCCAAAGTAAGTTGAGATCACAAGCGGATATTCGGTTTCCGGGAGTGCGTGTTGGTGCCACCTGTTCAGCTCCCCTATCTGCTGTCGCATGCGGCCGAAATCGAGACGGAGGTTTCCGGGCAGACCAGTCCAGTACGCGTACGCTTCCTCCAGATCTATTTCGCCGTCCTCAAAAGACAGAAAGATTTTGGTGCTGGCGAAGGGGTCGAGCGCCGACTGAAACGAGAACTCGAATTCGCGAAGGTCGATGTTGTCCGCCTGTGGACCGGGGCTGACCACCACGGCCCTGACGTCGCCGGTTACGCTTATCTCGGGGTTGAGGCGATTCAGGTTTCTGGAGCGGTCTACGAACGCCTCTGGCTCGCCCGCACGCGCAGGCTGAGCGCTGTCCGCAGCGGCCCTCGCCGCCGCTCTAATAGCATCGAGTTCGCTCAGTTCTTCCTCACGACCCGGCGCACCCCGAGTGCGATTCAGCTCGGCCTCGAGCGAGTCCACTCTCTCTCTGAGTTGACGCAACTCCGTCAGCACCGAATCCAAATCCACGGGCCGGTCTTGAGCGACTGCGTTTGTAGTGGAAAGCAGTGCGGTAGTTACGAGCAGTGTAATGATTCGCATAAAGTGGTGCGGCTAGCACCTCCTACAACGTTGCGCATTGATAGTTCCTCTCCACTGGGTCTTTCCTAAGGTCAGACGAACTTAGTCATGGTCACGTTAGCCAGGTAGGCTGACTGAGACAAATGTCGAGCGCTGCGTCCCACTGGGTGGCGCCGGGTGATACTGATCCGGGTGGCTGAGTCTGGTCGATATGCAATGGTGATGATATGCTTTGTAAGGGCGGAAACGCTGCTGTGAGTGAAGATACCTGTTACGCAGGAGGCAGAGCTATGAGCGACGATAACGGCAAGGCTTCAGCATCCGACAAAGCCAAAGAATTCTTTGCTGCGGAGAAGGAGATGCAGGCCTGGGAGGAGGCGCAGGCTCGCCGGGCCAAGGAGAAAAAAGGGGAGCTCGAGAGACAGGAAGGGGAGTCGACCGGCGAATGGCTCGCCAGGAAAGACGTCGCCGAGGAAGCCAAACGAAAATCTGGGTAAGAGAAAACCCCGCGTGGAATAGATCGCGGGGTTCTCTGTTCAAGCGTGGCCCGGGCTGACCGTCATTCTGATCTCAGCGCGATTACTGGATCTACCCGTGTCACCCTGAGCGCCGGCACGAAAGTCGCGGCCAGACTCGTTACGGTCAGCGTTACCAGCACTATCGCGAACACCACAGGATCTCGGCCGTCGACGTCGTAAAGCACGATCTCGATCGGTCCGGCAATCAGGACCGCCAACACCAAGCCTATGACCATCCCCACCCCTAGTTGAATGATGCCCTTCTTCATTATCAGTTTTACGAGCGAACTACCCTGCGCTCCCAGCGCCAGGCGGACGCCCATCTCCTGAGTTCTTCGTGTGACGGCAAATGACATCACACCGTAGAGCCCTACGGCGGCGAGAAAGAGAGCGACCAGACCGAAGAGTCCGAACAAGGTTCCGAATACCCCGTAGAACCACGTCTCACGGTCTATGACGCCCTGCATCGACATGACGCGATAGATGGGTAGGTTGGTGTCGATGGCCCTCACCGCCGACTGCACTTCCGCGGTTCGGGTCATCGGATTTCCCTGAGTACGTACTGCGATACTGACGAAGTTACCCACGCCGCTTTGCGCGATCGGGATGTAGAAGCCGGCTGGATCGTCATCGGGGTCGTCGATCCCCTGCATCAACATGTCGGGCACAACACCCACAACGGTCAGCCAACTCGCCGTTGTGTCTCTCCTGCCCATCCGCATCTGCTGGCCGAGCGGGTCACCGTCCGGGTAGAACTGTGCTACGAAACTGGCGTTCACCACGGCGACGCGTAGCGTGTTCATCCGGTCTGATTCAGTAAACGCGCGTCCCTGGAGAACCCTGGTGTCGAATGTTTGAAAGTATCCTGGAGTTACGATTCCTTCCCGCGCACGGGGAAAATCAGAATCTTCAGCGTAGCTCCCGCCCGGGACCTCGAACACGCGCGAGCCGTTACCAGACGCCGGCAGGCCGTCCGACAGGGTCGCTCCCAGTACCCCCGGGATTGCCTGTAGCCTCGGAAGTAACTGTTCGTAGAACCGTGTACGCGATGCAGTGTCCGGATATTCAACCCTTGGCAGATTCAGTCGGGCGGTAAACACGTCGTCGACCGCGAACGGCATGTCGACCGTCTTGAGCTGTGTAATGCTTTTGACCATGAGACCTGCAGCGACGAGGAGAGCGCACGAGATCGCTATTTCAGTTATCACCAACGCTCCGCTGAACTTGCCCATGCGAAAACTGGAAGCGCCGCGTCCCTCGGCTTTGAGCACTTCGTTGATATCCGTACCGGTGGCTTGCAGTGCAGGCGCGATGCCGGCGAAGAGACTGGTCAACAGAGTCATGGCACCGACGAATATCAACACGTCGGTGTCGAGTTCGAACACCATCCAGAAAGGTGGAGGATCCACCGAGATAGCTCTATCGAACCACTCGATGCCGAAATATCCAACGCCCAGCCCGAGTGCGGCGCCGACAGTGGCGAGAACCAGCGTCTCGATCAAGAGTTGCGCAATTATCCGTCTGCGGCTCGCTCCCAGAGCCGTGCGGACTGCCACTTCCTTGGTGCGAGTCGATGCTCGGGCAAGCAGAAGATTGGCAACGTTTACGCTGGCGATCAGCAACACTCCTATCCCCGCTCCCAGCATGGTGTACAGTAACGCGTAGGCTTTACTCCCAATGAATCTCTCTACGTACGGTGTGACCGTGGCAATCACCCCCTCGTTCGATTCGGGATACTCCACCGCAAGCCGCTGCGCTATCGTCGCCATATGGGCTTCCGCCTCGTCACGCGATACGCCGTCTCGTAGCCGCGCAAACGCGAAGTAATTCGGTCCCTCACCCCGCGGGTTGGCGAGAGGATCGATTACGAGGGGCATCCAGACGTCGTTGTCGTTCGGAAACCGGATACCAGACGGCATGACGCCGATCACCGTTGCCGGCACGCCGTTTGCAGTGACGGATCGGCCGAGCACGGCGGAGTCTGCTCCGAACTGTGATTCCCAGGCCCTGTAACTGAGTATGATGACGTCGTCGAAGCCTTCGCGGCCTTCTGACTCGCTGAAGCCTCGCCCGATGTGCGGCGACACGCCCAGCAGATCAAAAGTGTTCGTTGTGAGCCGCGCGCCTGCGTATCGTACGGGTGCGTCTTCGTCACCGATGAGGTTTATGGTTAGACCGGAGAAGGCGGCGAGTTCCTCGAACACGGACTGCTGCTCGCTCCAGTCGACGAAGTCGTGCGAAGAGACGCCCATTCTCCGGATGTCTTGTGAGGGATTCGCGCGGCCGAGAGCCATCAGCTCATCAGCTCTGTCAAAGGGGAGTCCTTTGAGTATGGCTCCGTTTACGATGCTGAACACGGTCGTCGTTAGGCCGATGCCGACTCCGAACGTGATGATCGCGATCAGGGAGAGCGCCGGGTTCTTGAACAGCATTCGAATCCCGTATCGCAAATCTCGCAGAACTGTAATGATTGTTTTCATAGTGATTCCGACTGGTTTATGAGCCCTACGGCTCGGAGACGCCCGGGTTTCAAAGCCCGTTGGGCAATCTGAGTGGGGGTGGAGCCGGCTGCTTCGGCATTGGCCACGTGACCCTCGGCGAACTGTGGAAGTCCATCGGAGTATCAATAATAGAGGAAGGTTGAACCCTCGACCTATCCGAACCTTGGCGGTGTAAGCTATTGATGTGAAAGACGTTATGCGACTTGGGACCGCAGTGTGGGTGGCGAGTTCCGCGTTGCTATATCAGGCGTGCGTTGGAGATCCTGTGTCCGAGAGCGTAGGAGTTCCGGACAGAATTACGCTCTCGCGTAGTAACATCGAGATGTTGGTGGGCGACTCGGCACTGATCGAGGCGCGGGTGGTAGATGCGTTGGGGAATGTGCTCCCGGCGACCTTACCAGGTGATTATCGCCGCTACCTAGCCAGGTCCAGTAACTTGGCGTACCATCGGGTAGGTCCTATATCGCTTAACGCTTACGGCTTAACGCCGTCTCCAGGGGAGGTGACCATGTCTCGCGTTTCCATCGCCGCTTTGCTTTTGACCGTAGGGCTGTGCGCTTCAGCATGTACCACCGTCAAGGTCCAACCGCCCTCACCGCGGGCGCGCGCTCAGAACTCACAGATAACGCTCGGCGTTCCTCCCGGCCACCTTCCGCCGCCGGGAGAGTGTCGAGTTTGGATACCAGGCAGGCCGCCCGGCCGCCAGGCACCTCCCCGGAGCTGCGATGGCATTCTCTCTACCGCCCCCGCGGGATCGATAGTGTTGTATCGACCCGGTAATGATCGAAGGAACATCAGGGTTCGCTACATCGATCGTCGCCGGAGTGGGATCGTAGTCCGCATCAGGCTCTTCGAAGCAGCGAGCGGAAGATTTATCCGGGATGAGGATCGGTAGGAGCTAGAGCGTGGGGCGCCGTCCTGCTTCGGCACAACTGAGGAAAGAATTTATGAAGAACTCGCCTAGTTTCAGCGCGTTGTTTGTGGGGCTTGCCGTTGTTGCCATGCCGCTAAACGCCCAGGTGTCTCCCTATACCGATCTTGAGTCGCGTGAAATCAAAGCGCTCTCGGAGGGGCAAGTACGAGGATACTTGGAGGGCAGGGGACTGAGTTTCGCGCTCGCAGGCGAACTAAATTCGTATCCGGGTCCTCGTCACGTGATCGACATGGCGGATGATCTGGAGTTGACGCGGGAACAGTTGCAGCGTGCGACGGAACTGTTCGACGAGATGCAAGCGTCCGCCATGGAGTTGGGCGAGCAGTACGTTAGCGCAGAACGCGAGCTGGACGAGTTGTTTGCCGAACAGTCGATTGGTGATACCAGGTTAGCAGAAGTGACCAGGACGTTGGGCAGATTACGTGGTGAACTCAGGTACGTCCACCTTGCTGCCCACCTTCGGATGAAAGAAATCCTGTCGGCTCACCAGGTGGCTATGTACGACGTTCTCAGAGGGTATGGGGGCGGGGGCGAAGCAGGGCATCAGCATAATCTCGACTAATGATGCAGCCCGTTGTTGGATGGGCAGGGCCTGTCCCCGCTAAGCGAGTTGTTGGTTGAAACTCGCACTCTCCGCAAATGGGCGGCTAGTGGTGATTGGCCGAGAGCGAAAGGAACGGGAGCTGCGCAGGGCGACGGCGAACTGGAAGATCGCTCGATCCTACGAGCGGGAAAATCTACTCTACGTTCTCATTGGGTTTGGGACCATACTGACGGGTTTCCTGCTTGTGCTAGACAGCATGGTAGTTAGGGGACACGATACCGGGCTGGTATTGCTGATCGGCGGACTGGTGGTTGGCAACGGCGGTCCGCTGGCTACGCTCATGATTCTGCAAATAAAGCGAAATTGGTATGCCTAGTGTCGCCTCGTCTTCTTGCCCATTTTATGCTGCTCGGATATCCGTAATCAAGGTAGTCAGAACCTAGCCCGGGGTGACGTTCACATCGAGAAAAGCGACTAATTTTGTAGCCAAAGTGAGGCTTCCGTCATACTGGAACACCTGGACTCCCCTGGTGGTTCCGGTGCGGGAACAATCTACATGGGCTGAGACTACCATAGACTGTCTGCCAGAAATGTGTAGGTTTTTGATCCCAGTCAGTTGCAGCACCGTAAGGGAATTCTATGCCCTGGTTGCGAGAAATTTAGTCTTTGCGCTTGCATGATCCATCGTTTATTCAGGTCGCCCCCTGCCGGCGACATTGCACAGGAGATCCACTTATGAACAACCGCGTTAACGCGTCACTCGGGGTGGGAGTTTTGGTAGCCGTTGCCAGTCTCACTTTCCCCGTGTCCGAACTTCACGCACAGTCGAACGAAATCAACATCCCCTATGAAAGGTTCGTGCTCGACAACGGTCTGACTCTGATCGTACACGAAGACCACAAGGCTCCGATCGTGGCCGTCAACGTGTGGTACCACGTTGGCTCCAAGAACGAAAGACCTGGTAGAACCGGGTTTGCTCACCTATTCGAGCACTTGATGTTCAACGGGAGCGAAAACTACAACGACGACTATTTCAAAGTTCTCGAACCGTTGGGAGCGACCGACCTGAACGGTACGACCAACCCCGACCGCACCAATTATTTCCAGAACGTACCGACGACCGCGCTGGATGTCGTGCTCTGGATGGAGTCCGATAGGATGGGTCATTTGTTGGGCGCCATCGATCAGGAAAGGTTAGATGAGCAACGGGGCGTGGTTCAGAACGAAAAGCGGCAGGGTGAAAACCAGCCTTATGGTCGCGTGAGAGGCTTACTCACCGAAAATACCTATCCCGCCGGGCACCCATATTCTTGGACGACCATCGGGTCTATGGAAGATCTGGAAGCCGCTTCCCTCGAAGATGTGCACCAGTGGTTCCAGGATTATTACGGAGCTGCGAACGCTGTGATCGTTCTGGCGGGCGACATCGATCCGCAAACGGCGCTGGAAAAGGTTGAGCGATATTTCGGTGATATCCCATCCGGTCCGCCGGTCGCTGCGCAGGACGAGTGGATAGCCCCGATGACCGGTTCTCACCGTCAGATAATGCAGGATCGTGTGCCCCAGGCGCGTATCTACAAGACATGGAATGTCCCGGGTTGGCGTAGCGAAGATGCCGCGTACTTGGACCTGGTGACTGACGTGCTGGCGAGTGGCAAGAACTCAAGACTGTATGAGCGTCTCGTTTACAACGACCAGATCGCCACCGGCGTCTCCGCTTTTATATCGAGACGAGAGATCGGCAGCCAGATCCGAATAATCGGAACCGCCCGGCCCGGCGTTGACCTCGCGCTGGTGGAGCAGGCGATCGACGAAGAACTGGCACGCCTGCTCGAAGAAGGACCGACCGACCAAGAAATGCGGCGCATAATCACTCAG
>JACZUR010000204.1 GCA_022573095.1 Gemmatimonadota bacterium
CTCTTGTCCACGGACACGTAGGCGTTGGGAGCGACCTTGATCTCGGCGTGATTGCGCGACGCGCTCTTACTGGCGACCACAATGTCGTTGCCAGCTTCACGCCCGAGCGTAATTACGGTTCCGGAAATCGTGTATTCCCGGCCGTCTGTCAGGCAGACCAGACGGCCTCCGCTGGCCGCCGTTTTGGGCCTGGCAGACGCTACCGGACCCGCGCCGGTAAGTGCGGTCAGGTCGGCGGCCGACACGAACTGAGTGCTGCCACTCTGGCTCTCCTCAACGTAGAGAAGTTCATGAGCGCCGATCGCTATTTTGTCGCCGTGTATGAGAGGGTGCGGTTGGGGTCCGAGGGGAACACCGTTTACGCGCACCTCGAAGTTAGGATCCAGAACTCTTATGGAAACCTGACCGCCTGGCGAACACTTAACGGCAGCATGTTTACCCCCGACACCGTCACCACCGATCTGGACTGTGCAATCCGGATCCTTCCCGATGAAGCCTTCGCCCCCCGGGATGGTGAATTTTTGGTCGCCGAGTTCTAAGTAGGACATCCAAACACATCCGATTTTCGCTACGAATGGGGAAAGCTAGCGGTTGATTGCACCCCTTGCAACCAAGCTGACAGTGAGCGATTCCCCTGCTTCCCCCCGAACCGAGGGATGGCGCAACCTAACCGGAATCAGATTCAGCACCGGCGCCGTCGGCGCCCTTGAGCCACTTCCAGAAAATGAAGGAGCCAAATCCGACCGTCAGATAACTCACCGTGATTCGCCACAGTAATATGTAAGACGGAGCGAGTTCGCGCGGGACGTAGATCGACATTACCGCCAGCGACAGCAGTTCGGCCACTCCCGACCCTCCCGGTGTGGGAGCGAAGTAGAGCAGGAACGTAATCAGGGTCTGCAGCAGCAATACATCCACGAACGGAGCGTGAATATCCATCATCCTGAGCACCACATATCCGGCCAGAAGCCTGTTGGCGAAGGCGAAACTCGACGCGACCACGCCGGCCGCCAGGGATGCCCAGCCCCATCCCTTGAAGAAGGTCAGCCATAGACCATGCGCCCGGTCTATTCCGTCGCGTGCTGCTTTGATCTTGGCCGCGAGGCGAGAGCTTCCACGCGACTCCAGTTTCGACACCAGCAAACCCGCAATGCCGCGTGCGACTCCGGGAAACGCGAACAGAAACAGCATTGCCAGGCCGACGACGATAAAACCCGCCAAGCTGATCCGGAACAAATCGTACAAGGTCACCGATTGGCCCAGGATACCACGTCCTTCGAGCGAGCGACCGGCACCCAGAAACAGCGCGAGCGGGCCGGATATAGAGAAGAATATGACTGACGCAACGAAGGTCATGAGAATTGAGATCATGGCTTCCGGCAAGGGTGTACCCTGGCGATGCAGAGCAAAGATCATCACGGGCCCGCCACCGGTTTGAGAGGGCGTCAGGTAGCTGGCCCATGCGCCGAGTCCACCTGAGACAACCGAGGCCTTGAAAGAGGGCTTGGGAAGCAAGTGCCGTAGCAGAACCCAGACTCGGAGCCCGCCCCCAAACCAATCGAGCGATGCCAAACCGACACCCGCAGCGACCCAACCCCACTGCAGGGAAACCATTGTGGCGAAGAAAACTTCGAGATTGTTTCCGTAGAAAAGGAGTCCGACAAAGCCCACTACCGATATGCCGGCAAAAACCTCCAGCCCTCGACGCAGGACCTTAGCGGATACGAGCTTCGCCATCAGGGTTGCCAAGCTAGGGCATAGCCCGGTTCCCAGTCAACAGTCGATCTTGATGGAAGCGGCTGGTCCTGCGTAAGCTTCCTTCAATGCCCGCCGATTTCATAACGGTTCACAACGCCACGCAGAACAACCTCAAAGGCATCACGGTCAGGATACCTCGAGGATCACTTACCGTCATCACCGGACCGTCCGGCTCGGGAAAAAGTTCACTGGCGTTCGATACGCTATACGCAGAAGGTCAGAGGAGGTATGTGGAATCGCTATCCACGTACGCTAAACAGTTCCTCGAGCGAATGGATCGACCTTCGGTTGGTAGACTCGAAGGAATTTCGCCCGCCGTTGCGATTGAGCAAAAGAATCCCACAACATCGAGCCGATCCACCGTTGCCACGGCAACCGAATTATACGACTACCTTCGGCTTCTTTGGGCGCGCATCGGAGTGCAGTACTGTGCGGAGTGCGGGTCTGAAGTGTCAGTTGACTCTCCCACCACCGCCGCAGAACGACTACTCGAACGTGTACCCGGTGCCGACGTGGAGGTGGCTTTTCCCTTACCTAAATCCCTGCAACAAAGCCATGATCTCATTCTTGAAAACCTGCAAAGCATGGGTTTCGTACGGGTTCGATTGCGTGATAAGGTTTACAGGTTGGACGAACTACCTCGATCGTCACGGCTCGATCGTGCCGATGTCGAGGTTCTCGTCGACCGAGTTCGCGTGGATACTAAGAAACGCAGCAGACTCGCCGACTCAGTTGCCGCCGCCTTTGCCGAGGGTGAGGGGATCTGCATTGTTACAGCAACAGGAAATGAAATAAAGTTCTCCCAACATCCTCGGTGCGTGGAGTGCGACACTCCGGCGCCTGCGCTATCGCCTTCTTTCTTTTCGTTCAATAACCCACACGGCGCCTGCCACGAATGTAAAGGATTTGGTGCGGTGCTCGAGTACGACGAATCGTTAATCGTGCCGGATCCTGGGTTGACTCTACTGGAAGGAGCCATCGATCCGTGGACAAAACCGCGCTACGTGGGGAGACGCCGCACGTTGAAGGAGACGGCTACGAGGGAGAGCATTCCCGTGGACGTGCCCTGGAAAAAACTACGCCCTCAACAACGAAAGCTCCTGCTTCATGGTAAGTCGCAACGATTCGTAGGCGCCTTTCCATTCCTTGAGGCGCTGGAGCAGAAACGATACAAGCAATACATAAGAGTCTTTCTCCGCCGGTATCAGAAGGCAAAGGTGTGCCCGCGCTGCTCAGGTGCGCGGCTCCGAAAGGAGGCACTTGCCGTTCGTATCGCAGGACGGACTATCAGCGAAGTGACGCATGAAACACCTGGAGGGTTACTCGATTGGATCGCCGGACTCGAGTTGTCAGAATACCACCGTTCCATCGCCAGCCATATCATTCGCGAGTTAGAGGCGCGCGCAAACTTTCTGAGGGATGTCGGCGTGGGTTATCTGTCGCTTGACCGGCAGACCCGCACGCTTTCAAGCGGAGAAGCCCAGCGCATCACCCTTTCCAACGCTCTAGGAGCCGCTCTTTCGGAAACTCTCTATGTCCTGGATGAACCTTCGATCGGCCTTCATCCGCGCGACATCACTCAACTGGTGAACTTGCTCCGCCGGCTCAGGGACAACGGAAACACCGTTGTCGTGGTCGAGCACGACCCCGTCACCATCGCAGCCGCCGACCATATCGTGGAACTCGGGCCCGGGAGCGGAGAGCACGGCGGTGAACTGGTGTACTCGTTCGCTGGAGGCGTGGGTACTCGCTACGGGGAAAACGAAGACACTCAACGGCTGCTTCTAGCCGGGCTCTATCATCAATCCGTTGTGGACCGGCGGGAGGGGCGGTCGGACGCCGCCGCGAGGTTGATCGAAGAAATGGCGCGGCGGTTTCCTGACAACCAAAGCGTTGCGATCCTCGCCATCGAATCTCTGATACTCGATCGCGACGACGGCCACGCCGCGTTGGCGGCGCTAGCCCAACTTCCCGCGCCCGAAGACAACCGGGGCCGCGCGCGCGCCGGGATGCTCCAGGCGGATGCCTATCTGGCCGCCGGATTCAGCGACTCGGCCCATGCGACGCTGGAAAAACTACTGGAGAACTTTCCAGACGATCAGCGGATCAAAGATCGACTGGCTCAATTCAGGTAGCACGTCCCGGCAGTGGGGTGGGTGTTGGGCTAGGCGACTCTGTGCCTCACATCGGCGTCCTGCTCCTCCGCCAGGACCGGTTTTGTCACCTGGACGTCGAGCATGGCTCCCTCGTGGATCATGAAGCACGGTGTCGTGATCTCGCCGCGAATCACCGCGGATGCTTGTATCTCCACGCGATCCGCCACGATCGGTCCAATGACCTCGCCATTCAACACCGCTTCCCCAGCCTGCACAGCGCCCTCCACGCGGCCTCCCTTTGCCACGAGCACCTGGCCGTCGGCTGAGACGTCGCCGATTACCGTGCCGGCGACCTTGACTACGCCCGCGCAGTGTACGTCACCCAGTATGCGCATGCC
>JACZUR010000205.1 GCA_022573095.1 Gemmatimonadota bacterium
CATAGTCTTTCAAACTGTCAATGGACTTTCGATCTTGTTCGCTAGGAATAACCTTCAAAGCTATTTCTCGCGTTTGCTCTGGCGTGAGCCGCTGTTTGGTTAGCGCCTGCAACCTACCATCGATGCGGGCCCTGACAACATCCCCCGCCTTTATGTGAATATCCGTGGCACCGCGCTCTACCGCCGCTTTGATTATGTTTTCCATAGCCTCAATATCCGAGTTTCACATCTACCTGGTTCATCAACTCCATGCCACTAAGATATCGCTCGACGTTCGTCTTAATGAGTTTGATTTCCCGCTCCCAGAAATGGCTGGAAACCGCGCTCATATGTGGCGTCATCAGGACCCTGGGATGCGCCCAAAACGGGTGATCCTCGGGAAGAGGTTCCTGAGAAAAAACGTCCAGCACGCACGCGAGCCGGCCTGAATCGAGCTCTCTTAACAAAGCAGCCCCGTCAATCAAATCACCCCTCGAAACATTCACAACATAGGCGCCATCTGGCATCGCCGCGAGTACATCCGAGGAAACCAACCCGTACGTATCCTCGGTCAGTGCGGCACTGACAACAAGGACATCCGAACGTGCGGCCAGCGTCATGATTTCCGCCCCGCTACCCAGCCAGTCGAACCCTTCAGTCCCAGCCTCTGGGACGTGGCGGCGGACTCCACTGACGGACATCTCCAGAGCCCGGCACCGCCTTGCAACGGCGCGCCCGACGCCTCCCAATCCCACAATTCCCACGCGGGTATCGCTGAACTCCTTTACAGCGATCGAACCATCCGTGTAGTCATCCTTGACCCACGCGCCCGCCCGCTGCGCCGTCACCGAATTATGCACACCTTTGACGCAAAACCCTATTGCCATCACGACCCAATCAGCGACGGGTTCCGCGTGGATGCCGCGGGAGTTGGTGAGAACGGCGCCGGTTGCCCTGAAACTCTCGGTTAGGCTGCCGCTAACTCCGGTAGCGGCGCTATGAGCCCATCTGAGGGAACTCTTAGCGGCCTCCGCGATTTCGCCTGCAACTCCAAATCCAAAGTACACCTCCGCACCCTCAGCAGCATTCACTGCCTCGCTCGAAGCACCGTGCCCATCTCCGTCACTCGAGACCGGTTCCGTTACAGCGTAAACGTCCCATCCGCCGCCAAACGACTCTCTTATGGATGCAAGGCCTTCGGCTGGTAACGCCCATACGGGTCTCGTCGACGCAAGATCAACAACCGCTCGTCTCACTCGTCTTCTGTAATCGTGAACGTGTTGCAGATCTGGATGAGGCCACGTTTTGCCTTGTCCTGGAGGCGCTTAGGACCCTTCATAGTTACACTGACGACAATCTTGTCACGCTGCTTCTCGCTGCGCATCTCCTCAATACCCAGGCCTGCACCCGTGACGATCTCTTCAACTTCCACCACCAGGTTTGGATCCGGCGCGAGTTCCAACTCGACCCTGCTGATCTCCTGTCGCGTCCGCAGATAGGATTCGAACTTGCCGAGCACTCCGAGCACGAGGATGACCAGTAAGGCGGCACCAGATGCTTCATAAAGCGCGCCCGTCCCAACAGCCATACCGATGGCCGCCACCAACCATATGGTCGCGGCACTGGTGAGTCCGGATACATAGCCCTTTCCATGAAGGATCGCGCCCGCGCCCAAGAAACCCACACCGGTCACTATCTGCGCAGCGATCCGGGTGGGGTCGCCTACTAATACGGCCATGGTCTGCGACATTTGAGTGAAGAGAGCTGCACCGACGCAGATTAGGATATTGGTTCGGAGGCCCGCCGCTTTCCCCCTGAGTTCACGCTGAAGGCCTATTCCCCCGCCAAGAAGTACAGCTAGCAGGAGGTAGCTGAGTAAATCGAGCCGTAACAGCTCAACGATTTCTTGCCAGCCCAACGTCATGTGTGGGACCCCTGCGATCGGGCCGCGCGCATAACCCCCATATGTTCACGGACTTCGCTCATTGTTTCCCTCGCCAGCCTACCCGCGGCTTTGGCGCCATCACGAAGAATTTCGGCAACTCTACCCGGATCAGCTCTGAGTTCGGCGCCACGCTCGCGCACTGGCTCAAGATGGCTGCTAATCCCTTGGGCCAGAACTTTCTTGCAGTCGAGGCATCCCCAGCCCGCATTCCGGCATTGGTCAGCTACGTTATTAACAGTTGCCTCATTCGAGAAATAATGGTGCAGTGTGTACAGATTACACTTCTCCGGGTCGCCCGGGTCATTTCTCGTGACACGCGCTGGGTCGGTTTTCGCAGGTTTCAACTGCTCCCAGATTCGTTCCGGCTCGTCCACGATTCCGATCGTGTTACCCAAACTCTTTGACATCTTAGTCTCGCCGTCCAGACCGACGATCCTCTTAGCAGTCCCCACCATTGCTTTCGGTTCCGGGAAGAAGTCTGCCTTGTACCTCGCGTTCCACTTCCGCGCGATCTCGCGCACCAGTTCCAAATGCTGCACCTGATCTTCGCCAACGGGGACGAGGTCCGCTCGATAAAGCAGTATGTCGGCAGCCTGAAGTATCGGGTAGTTCAGTAGTCCGGCAGGGATGCTTTCTTGCCGGCGGGACTTATCTTTAAATTGAGTCATCCGCTCCAACTCTCCGAGCGGCGTTACGGTGGTAAGTATCCACGACAACTCGGTGTGTTCAGGGACATGCGATTGCACGAACAACGTGCATTTTTCCGGATCTATGCCGGCTGCCAACAAGCTGATCGCCATATCCATGGTTTTTGTGGTCAGCTCGCTGGGGTCAAAGTCCTGCGTAATTGAATGATAGTCGACAATCGATATCAGGCACTCGTGCTTGTCTTGCAGGTCGATCCAATTCCGCACAGCTCCGAGATAGTTGCCGATGTGCAGTTCGCCGGATGGCTGGATTCCCGAGAATACTCTAGGCATGGCCAACAAAGCTAGGGAGTGACCAGATAGCCCGCAAGACGCTGGAAAACAAGAGCTTAATGGACCTCGCGGCGGCAACGGCAGAGAAAGCCGGTGCCTATATCGCCAGCGCGGCAATGCCGCTCGACCCCCAAGAATGGGACACCAAGGGAGCCAGTGATTTCGTAACCGCAGTTGATCGAGAGTCCGAAGAACTCATTGCCGAGATGCTGCTCGCTGCTGAACCAAATTCAGCGGTATTGGGAGAGGAGTTGACCGGTGATTTGTCGCCGGGAAAGCACCCATCAGACCTGTTGTGGATTGTCGACCCGCTTGATGGAACAACCAACTACCTGCACCACTACCCCGCGTATGCCGTGAGCATCGCCGCGGTCGTGCAAGGATCGATCGTGGCGGGCGCTGTTTATCACATCGAAAACCGGGAGTCGTTTACGGCGGCTGCTGGCCACGGTGCCTGGAATGGGTCAACGCGGCTGAGAGTATCTGCGACAAGCAACCCTAAACATTCGCTGATCGGCACTGGATTCCCGTTCAAGAGTGTGGAATTGATTCCCCGGTACTTGGAACAGTTCAGTAAGATCCTGGAAGCTACCAGTGGTGTGCGGCGGGCTGGTGCGGCGGCGCTGGACCTGGTAGACGTTGCGCTTGGAAGGTTCGAGGGTTTTTGGGAGCTTCAACTGGCTCCCTGGGACGTCGCCGCCGGTACGCTACTCATTCGGGAAGCGGGTGGTAACGTCACGAGCATCGACGGCTCCACAGAGGTGTTGCGCCATGGATCGCTGGTTGCGGGCAACTCGGCTATCCACTCTTGGCTGCTCGAAATCCTCAACGTTTGATGGATTCTCTCATAGAGTGCGTTCCCAACTTCAGCGAGGGGCGCAATCCAGATACGATTGATAAGATTGCTAACGCGATTGCGTCCGTAGATTCTTCTCGCGTCCTCGATATTCACTCTGACGCCGATCATAACAGGACAGTCATCACGTTTGTTTGTTCCCCTGCGAATGTGGGCGACGCGGCATTCCTGGCAACGCAGGCCGCTGCAGCTGAGATCGACTTGAACCACCACACGGGTGAACATCCCCGAGTCGGGGCGACGGACGTCATTCCCTTGATCCCGGTGGTCGGAGTAACGAAAAAGGACTGCATCGAAGTTGCCCGCGCACTTGCGTCACGAATTAGCGATGAGCTGGGAATACCCACATACCTGTACGGCGAAGCGGCGCTGGTAGAGCGTAACCGCACACTCAGAGATATTCGAAGGGGAGGGTTTGAGAAACTACGACAAGCAATAAGGGGTTCGGATCGCCGCCCGGACTTTGGT
>JACZUR010000206.1 GCA_022573095.1 Gemmatimonadota bacterium
TATGGATGTATCGATAACCCAGTGCTCCCAAGCGGTCATTGGTCTCTTTTCGGACGTCGCCGGTCATGATGAGGGTGCTGGAGACGAGTCCTGGGTGGTCCTTCGGTAGCTGTTCGGCGAATGTAATTCCGTTGGGAGCAGCAGAACTCGCGTCAGCGACTATCAGTTCGATCTTCTTCTGGTCAAGTACCTCGAAAGCGTGCTCCGAATCCCTCGCGGTGGTGACGGGAAGCCCGCGATCCTGGAAAATTATGTTAAGTACCTCCCGGACCGCCGGATCGTCATCGATCAGCAGCACCTGGCGTCCTGAGCCACTGAGGCTGTCCTTGCCCTGGTGCTGCTGCGCGTGCGCGGAGCCGGTCTTTGCCGCCTCAACATCGTCGCTGGAGACTGCGGGCAGCGATACCTCGAAGGACGTGTTTCCCGGCTCGCTGTTGAGGGTGATCGTCCCGCCGAACTCTGCGACTATGTCGTGGCTGATACTGAGGCCGAGCCCGGTGCCGAAACCGGAATCCTTGGTGGTGAAGAACGGCTGGAAAATCTCGGAGGAGGTGGCTGCAGGTACACCCGGCCCGTTGTCGCTCACTCTCATTATGGCCGCTTGGTCCCGGACGGAAGTTTGGACGCGGATTACCGGATTATCGACCTCGCCGAGGGCCTGGTAGGCGTTCGTAAGCAGGTTCAGGACAACCTGCTGTATCCGCGATCTGTCAGCCATAATGCGAGGTAGGTCGGGGTGGAGGCTGACCTCGCACAAGACCCGCCGGAGGCGCAGCTCGTGCGAGACGAACTGAACCGTTCGCTCGACCACTTCATTGAGATCCACGGCTTGGCGTACACCCGATCCGGCGCGCGCAAAGTCGAGGAGGTTCTTTACTATTTCACTGGCTCGCACGGCCTGCTCGTGGATCAGTTGCAGAGGCTTCGCATCATCTTCCGGAGTGTCCGGCCGCTCCAAGAGAAAATCTGACATCGCGGCGATTGCCGAGAGGGGATTATTGAGTTCGTGGGCGACACCGGCAACCAGCTGGCCGACTGCCGCGAGCTTCTCGTTCTGGAGGAGCTGCGATTCATAGCGCCGTTGATCCGTAACGTCGCGGACAAGAATGGCCGCGAACGGGGAAGCATCACTCGCCAGCGGCGACGCCGTCAGATCGTAGGTCTTGCCGCTGAGACGTGGGCCTGTCATAGACAAGGGCGCGGCAACCGACTTGGATTCCGCAATGAGCTGCAAAAGAGATCCTCCGCAGCCGAACAGCTCATCGATGGATCGGCCTACGGTCGCGGCGGCGTCCATCTCGAGAGCGCGGGCTAGACTCTTGTTTGCGTAGAGTACCTTTTGATCCTGGTCGACCAGGGCGAGTCCCTCGCTAAGTGTGTCCAGCGCCTCCCGCAGCTGGTCTGGCACCAGAAGCACGGAGCCGGGCGATGCGTGCCGCGATCGCGTCATCACCCAAACCAGCAACAGTGTGGCCGGCAGGGCGATGACGATTGAGGCGATGATGATGTCCATCGGCTTTGGCGTTCTAGGCTTCTCTGATGTCGGGTGGAGCGTTGGGCTTGGCCCTCACGGGCCTCGCCGGGACTCCCAGATGCACCCAGTGGGCGCGGAGGTCGCGCGAGGCGACGGCGTGGGCTCCCAGCATTGCGTTCGTGCCCACTCTGACGCCTGCGAGTATCGTCGCGTGGTAAGTAATTCGTACACCGTCTTCGAGGACCGTGACAAAGTCAGTGATGTCCGCCTGATTGACTGCGTCGTGCGTATGGCTGTAGACGTTGGCGTAATCTGCTATAGAAACTCTGTTGCCGAGTACTATACCGCCACGGTCATCCAACAAAACATGGCGGTGGACAACGACGTTGTCTCCCACCTCCATGTTATAGCCAAACGAAAATTCGACGTACTGGAAGCACTTGAAGTTCTCACCACAGCGCTTGAAGATAGGTTTTGCGAGGATCCGCCTCAGTCGCACGCCAAGGTCGACGTTTCCCCCGCCCAACGGCGACCGGTCGAAACTTTGCCACAGCCAGAGCAACGGTTTCACCTTCGCGTAAGCTTCCGCATCCGTCTCGGCGTAATACTCAGGCTCCAATGTGACGTTGTACGGGTCCAATGCGAGCAAGGATGATCGCGCTGCCGGACTCAGAGTCGAGTCGGCCACAGCCTCATTGTAGCTGCCGCGCCCGGGATAATAAATCTGGTAGAGGGTTTCACGGCAGAGGCGATACCGGTCGCACCCTGGATCGCGCAGCTCCGTTTCCAGTGCCTCGAGCCACTGCTCGGCCGCGGAAGCCGCGGAGTGGCCGATCGTCAGATTTCTGAGCGGGCGAACGACCATCAGGATCCCCCCGAGTCGGGGTTTCCGGCCCTGGTTCTGACCCGGGCCAGTTCCTCTTCGATGTTCTGGAGGAGCGATTCCCACTGATTGACCCGCGCACCCCTATACTCAACTGCTAGCGGTTCGAGCAGGCGTATGCCGCTCTCGTAAACGTAAATCGCGGTAGCGGTCTCTCGCCGCTCGAGTTCGTGACGGGTCCAGCTCGGACTGATCGGGATGATGGATACCGGTCGGAAGAGTCTGTTTTGGCTGGTGATGGTTAGTTCGTCGGGATCAAAACGCGCGCGCGCCTCGCGGCCGAAGAACGTGACCACGAAGATTGCCGGATCTCCAAGCGCGTACATTTGCACGGCATCCTGGATCTCGTCCATATGGCGTTCAGCCAGCCGATGCAGGGATCTATATGTGTCGGGGGCAAGCAGACGAATGATAGTCTCATGAAGGGGGTACATCTGCAGAGCTATCGCCGAGCCCTGCAGCCTAATGGATATGTCGCCCTGCCTTAGAGTTCCGAAGCCTGCCGGTGGTAGGCCGGTTGTGTCAGAAAAACTTATCTGTGCCCGCATAACCGACGGGCTCAGAGCTATCATCCCGACAAGAGCGCAAGGTCGAATGCCTCGCAGCCACCTGGTCGTCATGTGCGAGACGGGGTTACGAGAAAGCTCTCGATAGACTCTCGGAGATCTTCGATCCCCTGCTTCTTCTCGGAACTCGTAATCAAGCATTGGTCCTCAACCATGCCGATCCACTCGAGAATCGCCTGGACTCTGCTTTGAATCTCTCCCCGTCTTACCTTATCGCTCTTCGTTACGGCGACCAACACGGGTAAGTCGGTATCGGCGAGGATTTGTCCGATTGCCAGGTCGTCTTGCGAGGGATCGTGACGGATATCGAGTAACCACACGACAGCCGCCAGCGCCCTTCTGTTGGTAAGATATTGCTCCAGCACTTTTCGGAAAGCGGCACGTTCTTTCTTGGAGACTCGTGCGAAACCATAACCGGGCAGGTCGACCAGGTAATACCGGCCATCCACCCGGTAGATATTGCAGGTTCGTGTCTTGCCGGGAGACTTGCTGATTCGCGCAAGCGACTTTCTCTGCAGAGTGGCGTTGATGAGCGCAGATTTGCCGACATTGGACCTGCCGATAAAGGCGATTTCCGGCAGTTGAGGATTTAGGTCGAAGTCGGCAGTCGGGAAACTGCCCACGAAGATAACTTCGCTCAGGCTTCCTTCTTCGCCCGCGGACGCTCAGTGACGAGTAGAGGCCCGGTTCCGTCCACGATGCATTCCTTGGTGATCACGACCTCACGAACGTCTTCACGACTCGGCAAATCGAACATGATATCAGTCATGGCCGCTTCCAGAATTGACCGGAGTCCGCGCGCCCCGGTACCGTGTGTGATAGCTTTTTGCGCGACCGCCCTGAGCGCTCCCGGATCGAACGTAAGGCCTACGTTCTCTAACTCGAACAGTTTCTTGTACTGCTTGGTTAGCGCGTTCTTGGGCTCTAGTAGGATTTGAATAAGCGATTCTTCGTCCAGCGACTCCAGCGCCGTAACCACAGGTAGGCGGCCGACTAACTCAGGTATGAGGCCGTACCGAAGGAGATCGTCCGGTTCGACGTCCAGGTACGGGCTCCGCTCGAGATCCGCCGCGTGGCCCGACTCCACCTCTTCTTTCGTAAAGCCGATCTGCCGCCTTCCAGTGCGAGTCTCGATGATCTTGTCCAAACCATCGAACGCGCCCCCGCAGATAAAGAGAATGTTCTTGGTGTCTATCTGGATGTATTCCTGCTGTGGGTGCTTGCGGCCGCCCTGTGGGGGAACGGACGCTACTGTTCCCTCCAGGATCTTGAGAAGCGCCTGCTTCACGCCTTCGC
>JACZUR010000207.1 GCA_022573095.1 Gemmatimonadota bacterium
TTCCAGGACGCGGTCGGGTTCTCAGTGGACCTTTCCGTCGACAACAGCCTCGGTATCAACGGACGAGCGGGCTACCGCTGCCACCGGCGTTTCTCGGTCGAGGTCGAGGTCGAATGGCTCAACGGCTTCGACTCCGATGTCTCGGTCGCCGGCATCGGCATTGCGAGGATCGACTTCGAACCCGTCGTGGTCACGGCCAATGTGAAGGGATACATCCTGACCGGGCGTTACCAGCCTTTCCTGCTCGTTGGCGGAGGCGTCATGACCGCGGAAACGAAATATCCAGACTTTGTGCCGCCAGGAGTTCCCAGGAGCAGGACCGAAAACGAGTTCGCGATGCGCTTCGGGGGAGGCATCGATCTCTACGCCACGAAGAACGTGGTCGTGACCGTGGGGGCTGACTACGTGCTCCCCGTCTCCAGCCTCAGCGACCTCGACTACATCTCGATCGGGTGGGGAATCGAGTATCGGTTCTGATTATTTCTCTATCGTCCCCGCTCCACTCCACCAGAACCAGGCTCCCGCGCGAAACGGAAGCACGGGACCGGCACTCCACCAAGGGACGAAAACACCGCAAATCAGATGATAAGCATCATACGGGTATGGCGCCTGCGAGCAGCGACGTAAGCCCCTGGAATTAAGCAGGGTGGTGTCTCCCTGCCTCTTCACGAGCGGCCAGCCGGGGCCTCCGTCTCCTACTCAGTAGTGAGAGGTGTGTCAGAGAACGAGATCTGGGGAGTGGCTAGCCGAACCCGGAACCCTCTCTTAGAACATCTGGCCGATCTGTCCGAACTTGGCTGACGGCTTACAGGATGGCGAAACGGACGGCTCAGATGTAGGGTTCCGCGGACAGGGCGCCTTGAGCGCGCACCGTCGCTGCCCGGTCTGCCTGGTAGGGACCGCGCAGGGGCAAACCCGCGCCTTAGAGATTCAGCGGGAGGTAGCAAGTCGTGAAACGAGCAACAGCGATCGTACTCATGGGGCTCGCACTCGCGGCTCACCCGGTTTCTGCGCGCGCCGGCAACACCACCCGGACCGTCGTCGCGGGCCTGGCAACCGCTGCGCTGACGAGCATCGTGTGCTCGAGTTTCGCACTGACTGCGGGCGAGGACGCGGAACAGGACGAGTTCGCCCGACGGGGTTGGCTGATCGGCGTGGCGGGAAGCTACGCGATCGAGACGTTCAAAGACGACCTGGAGTCAGATATCCAGGACCTGGTCGGGTTCCCAGTGGGCCTTTCCGTCGACAACAGCCTCGGTATCACCGGACGAGCGGGCTACCGCTGCCACCGGCGTTTCTCGGCCGAGGTCGAGGTCGAATGGCTCAACGGCTTCGACTCCGATGTCTCGGCCCCCGGCTTCGGTAAGATCGACACGATCGACATCGAACCTGTCGTGGTTACGGCCAACATGAAGGGATACATCCTGACCGGGCGCTACCAACCCTTCCTGCTCGTTGGCGGGGGCGTCATGACCGCGAAAGGCGGCAAGGTACGAGACACCGTGGGCCCGGGGCTCTCTTTAACAGAGCGCGCGAACGGCTTCGCCATGCGCTTCGGGGGAGGCATCGATCTCTACGTCACGAAGAACGTGGTCGTGACCGTGGGGGTCGACTACGTGCTCCCCGTCGACGACTTGAAAGATCTCGACTACATCTCGATCGGGTGGGGGTTCGAGTATCGCTTCTGAATCATTTCTCCACCGCCCTGAAACTCCACGAGAGCAAGCTAGAGCGCAGATAGTGATCCCGAGTCCTCTATAAATCACTAGAGGGGTCCACATCACTATCCCCGGATTCATGCTTCGGCCCAGATGTATTCCAACGTCCGCCCCTGCCGCCGCCACAGCCCCTCCTTCACCACAGCCTTCACCGCATCTGACAACACTCTTGGCGACATCCCGCCCAACCCCAACCGAACCCGCAGCGCCTTGGTAGAGATTCGATGACGACCTGACACCACACACCTCTTTAGCTCTTCTCGGATTGCTACTGCAGCTTCGAAGGTCTGACTCTCCAGCACTTGGGTCGTCTGCGCGGCCAATGGTCACGGCCAGCTGATTTCCACAGCGCCGGGGAGGAGGTGTCGGAGATACTTGGCGGCACCGTGACCCCTGTGGATGAATCCGAAAACCATCGGCTTCGCTTTGCCGTTCTCCATCGTCCTCGCGACGCCACGTCCCGCCAGCTGGTAGAGAGAGATGGCAGTCCATGAGTCGAGGATGTCTGACACCACGGCGGGGTGCGGCACCTCTGCTTCCGGGTCATTGATCTGCCCCAGCGCCCAGGCGGCTACGTGAACCCGGTCAAGCTGCCATACGCCACAGGCGACTACCGCCACCGCATCTTGGAACTCATTAGTTGCATCGTGCGCCCCCCAGTGAGTCCACCGGATTCGGGAAAGGTCGATGCCAGCTGCGGCGAGAGCGTCTTCCTGGGTGCGGCGATAATCGGAGACGCGGTCGGCCTTGTAGGTGCAGACCAGAATTATCCCCTGGGGATAGGCAATTGAAGCTGCGTTTTCGGCAATGTCCGATAACTTAGAATTCTGTCAAGCAGCGAGCCAGCCCGAGGGGCGGCGCCGTTTTCATGGCCACGCCACCGGGTTCACGATTTCGGGTGTGGTTTATCGGGGGTCGCCACCGCTTCGCTTGGATTGCGCCCGAGCCGCGATAGCCGACCGGGCTCCGCGGCATTCCCAGCGACCTTTGGTAGTGTCTGTCAGCGAGATCCCGGGGCTCCTGTTCCAGGCGCTAACGGTTAGCGCGGTTTGGTGCAACTGAGCGCCCAGACGTTGGACGGCACGTCGAATGCGGGTTCTTCGACTCATTTTACTAATGTCGTTTGCGCTGTTCCTTTGCGCGACGGATATTGTCGTTGAGATCGATGACAGCCAAGAAGATCCCTCTGATCGACGCTACGAGTTGGAACAGTACGTTTACGATCTCACCTGGATCTGCGACATTCAAATCAATGAAATCGCAGCGATGATTCCAGAACGCGAAGTAGAAAAGCTCCGAAACGATCACTATGTCTGGAAAATTGATCGCGACATTCAGTGCGCGAAGATCGGTAGAACCGAATCTGGGGAGTTGCGAGAGTTCGAGTGTCTTGCCGAACTTAGCGAAGCCTATTTTACTCAGCGTGAATTAGAGATTTCAGATCTTGAAAGCCTCCGAGACAAGCAAAAGTCAATCAAGTAGGGTTGCTCCTTAGCTTCACATTTGCAGTGCAACACGCCCTAGGCTGCATGGAATCGCCCCTCCAGAGTGCCGTCGCCGATCGGCGAACTAACCAACCAAGGTGCGCAGCGCCTCCCAATGCCAATAGAGCCCGCGCAGCGGCCAGTTTGGTCTCTGTGTGCGAGTGCTGAGTGCGCCGCCCCCGTTCGCCACGAGCCCACCAGATACCAGGCCCTATTGCCACAGTACCCACTCGATTCCACTATCCCCTAAGCAACGTCGGTTTTTGCGGCGACGGTTGCAGTCTAATCGCGCGCGATGGAGGTGTGAAATGGCAGCAAGGAGCGAGGGATAATTTGTTATACAACTCTGTCTACAACTAGGGAGTCCCGCAGAATACCGTGACACCCATTCCCAACGAGGATCGGTGTAGTCCTATTCCGCGATCCTCTCTAGTTAGACATTCCTATGGAGGGTCTTTAATGAGTCCCCGGATATTAGGTTGTGGAGTCCTTGTGTATGCAGCGTTTACATTTGGTACAGTTCTGGACTTTGTGAGAATCACCTTGGGACCATGGAACGGTGGCTGGTTGGTGCTCGGCAATTCTGGACTTTGGCTTGCGTTTGTTTTAGGCGGTTTTGGGCTCATCTTTGGTAAATCCTGGAGTCGTTTAGTACTCCTGTTTGCCGCTGCAGTGTCGGTCGTGCTAGGCATTCTGGGCATGGTGTTCCTCTCGTTGTTGGACATACCTCTGGAGCCGGTTCTGCTTATGATTACTGCCCTCGCGATTCTGCCGCCAGTTGCAATATTGGTGGGAACGCTGAGCTTACCGGCGGCCGCTGCTTGGCACGCCCAGCCATCGTCCGGCCCGGTTGCAAAGCGAGTGGTTTCCCCTCGTATCGATCTGGCCTACGGGTGCTTCGCCTGGATCGCGTTGGTGGTCTGCGCGGTCCCACTCATGTCGTTTCTACCCCTCGACATTACCACCGCCCAGGTTCTTGGAATGGTAGTTGGTATCCCCGTC
>JACZUR010000021.1 GCA_022573095.1 Gemmatimonadota bacterium
CGATAAAAGACTTCAGCGGCTCCAGTTCAGCGTCGGCGGCATCGATCCGGCGTTCAAGGTGGTCTACGGCGGCCTGCTCGACTCGTGCTTTTTCCAGTACTTTAGCGACCTTCTCGGGGTTCGGCGAGGCGAGCCGCCCGCCTATTGCAAAGAGTGTCTCCTGAATAGTCTCGAGAATCTCGCGTTCGAATTCCGTAGGTTCGGTCGCGATTGCCGCTCCGATAAACGAATTGAGTTCGTCGACTTCTCCATAGGCACAAATGCGCAGCGAACTTTTTTCAGCGCGGCCGCCGCCGAGATATGCTGTCGTTCCGGTGTCGCCGGTTCGCGTGTAGATACTCATTGTCTGATCAAAGTATGGATCGCGCTAACGCCGATCAAGGCGATCCGAAGAGTCCCTGGAATTCGTGCTATCTCTTTGTTGCAGATTCTCAGTTTTCCTCTTGCCTCATTCCGGTCACAGTGCGGACCAGAAATTCATCGATACGCGAGGACGCCGCTCGCGAGCTCGTCGGATGATTGTTGATGATGATAGAAAAGAAGATCGGGGTCGAATCTTCACCCTCCACATATCCGGACAGCGCTGCAACGCGGCTGACGGATCCCGTTTTGGCGACCACTCTTCCAGCCAAGCTTGTACCGCGGAACCGGTTGCGTAGCGAACCGCGTTTGCCTGCGCGGGGCAGTCCGCGCATGAACGCGCCGTTTCTTGGATGCGCGTACATATAACGGAGCAGTCCAACGATGGCGCGGGGAGTGATCAGATTGCCGGCGGCAAGTCCTGAACCGTCGCGCCGCAGAAAAGCAGTGGAGTCTATGCCGATAGAATCGATGAGGAACCGTGAGGTAACTTCTAACCCGGAGGACCAGCTTCCGTGATCACCGAATTGGCTGCCAATTAGTTTGAGAAGCGTTTCAGCAAACAGGTTCTGGCTGGTATTGAGAATTGGGAATACCATGTCGGTCACCGGCTTGGATTCGAAATCAACGAGCGGCACGCTGTTCAAGAGATAGGCATGGCGATTAGGATCGGTGGTCGAGGTTGTGGAGCCTGTTATGCCGACTCCTCGCTGTTCCAGCGTGGCGCGGAGAGCCTGCACGAAATAGAGATTGGGGTCTGGCATCGCGAAATATTCCGTACGGCCTCCGTGGTCGATCGGAACTCCTCCCTCCGCCCATATGCTCATCGATCCCGGATGACGAAAGAAATCGATGTTTGCCCGCTCACCTTCCGGTAGTGTCCGTGCCCTGTTATCAAACGAGAAGTTCCCCAGTGCGGGATCGAAGCTGACTGCTGCAGGGGCGTTGACAGCTGTTCCTGGGCCCCATGTAATGTTGACGCTGTTGTCATTGAACCCGAGTGCAGAGACCGGCGCGGCGTACCACCAATTCAGGTCATACACCTCCCACGCGGGATGGACCATGACCGACTCGAAGTAGCTGCCGTCGCCAATCAGATTCCCCTCGATGCGCCTGATTCCAGCAGCTATTATCGAATCTGCGAGCATCTCGGTGCGGGACCACATAGTTTCGCATGCGCCGGCAGCCGTGGTATCCGGTCCATAGCACCTCTCCGAGAACGTTGGATCGCCTCTTCCGTATACTACCAGATCGCCTTGCAGAACTCCGTTTTCAACGGGCCCTGTCCCAAAAACGCTGGTAGTTACAGTGAAGTTGTCGCCGAGCAGCACCGACGCGGCGGCGGACACAATCAACTTTAGATTAGAAGCGGGTATAAAAAGGTTGTCCGGGTTTCTCTCAAAAAGGGAATTGCCAGAATGGTCAGTGATCAGTACTCCCCAGTTGGCCCGGTTGAACGGGGCGGCGTTGAGAAGCGAGTCTGCATCTGCCGCTGCGGGCTGAACAGCCGGTAGCGGCTGAGCGATCATGAAGAAAACCAGTAGCAGAGTAAAAATCCTGTAGATTCGTATCTTGCGGTCAATTCTGAGCATGGTGGCAGCTATTCTTAAGTCACGATTTGGGCTAAGCACTACGTGCGGGTTTACTCACGGACAATGCATGAAGTTAATACGGGTTTTGACCGTAGCGAGTCTTATACACGGTGTCGGTTGGAGCAGCCTCGCGTCCCAGGATATATCCGGGCAAAGAGCAGTCGTTCGGGGACTCGCGTTCGACGGGAACAGCGCGATCGACGATTTCACGCTAGGTCGGTCGATCGCGACATCTAACTCGTCGTTTTTTGCTCGTTCTCCGTTGGTACGTTGGCTTGGTTTCGGTGAAAAACGGAGGTTTGACGAAACCGAATTTCGCCGGGACGTTTTGAGGCTGGCGCTGCTGTATCGTCAAAGCGGATATCTCGATGCCACCGTCGATACCATCGTAAGGCGCCGGGGCCAAAATATTTCAATTCGGTTTCTGATATCGGAGGGTGAACCCGTTCGTGTCACGGCGATTGACGTAATCGGCTCGGATAGCATCGTTGCTCGCGGTACGCTTCTTTCTCGAATGTCGATCGGTGTCGGCGATCCCTTTGATCGTTTTCTCCTCAAGGTATCGGCTGACTCGGTGACCCGTTACATGCAAGATCACGGCTACCCGCAAGCAGCGGTGTTCACGAACTTCGACATCAATCTTCTTTCACGAACCGCGGCGGCGTGGCTCGATGTTGTTCCCGGTCCCCGATCCGTGATTGGTGAGATCACCGTTCAGGGTGCCGACAAGGTGAGTGAGGCCAACGTCAGGAGAATTCTTGCCGTGAGGCCGGGAGATCTTTTCAGGTTGCAGGATCTCTATGACAGTCAACGCGCGCTGTACCGTCTCAACGTATACAACTTCGTAGACGTTTCGGCGTCCGAATCTGAACGACGAGACTCAATCATTCCGATTGTCGTACAGTTAAGCGAGGGCAGATTTCGCCGCGCCCGTTTAGGAGTCGGCTACGGTACGGTCGACTGCTTTAGAACTCTCACGAGTCTTACGTTCAACAACTTCCTGGGAGGAGCGCGGTCGTTGGAGCTGGCGGCGAGACTGTCCAAGATTGGAACTGGCTCCCCGTTCAACGGGGGGCTAGAGAACAATGTCTGCTCTGGGTTGAGCGATGAACAGGCACAGGAGAGGCTCGATCTCAATTACAATGTTTCGGCGACTCTGAGGTTCCCCTTCTTGTTCACGAGAAATACGACGGCGCTCGTTTCGGTTTCTGGCGAGCGTAGAAGTGAATTCCAGGCGTTTGTCAGGGAAGCTGTGGGTACAAACTTAGCTATCACTCACCGCGTCGCCCCCAATCTGCCGATAACGTTTTCCTACGGCCTTTCGTACGGAAGTACCGCAGCTGAGCCGGCAATCTTCTGTGAGTTCTTCCAGCTGTGGAGAGGGTCCGATACAGAGATTTTCACCACCAGGTTGGTCCGTTCAACAGTTGGGCTTTCTCTAGTTTATGATCGATCCAACTCCCCGCTTAATCCCACGCGGGGCGTAGCGATCTCTGCCGAAGCTCGTCACGCGTCGTCGCTCATCGGTTCGGATTCTCTGGTTCAATTCAGCAAGGGTGTGGTAGAGATTGTATCCTATCACAGTCTCTCGCGACGCACAGTTTTTGCCTGGCGTTTGAGGTTGGGCAGTATTGTGTCTCCCGGGCCGAGTCTGAGCGGTCAAGACATAAGGTTTATTCCGCCCGAAGAACGGTTCTATGCTGGCGGACCTAACAGCGTCCGAGGATTCGGGCAGAACGAACTGGGTCCGCTCGTGCGGGTAGTCGATGCCCTGACCGCGGACACGACTATCTCTCCCACGGGTGGGAATACGATTCTGTTGGGAAGCGCGGAGTTGAGACTGCCAATTCCAGGTGTCAGCGATCGCCTGAAGGTAGGAATTTTTGTCGACGCAGGTCAGGTGTTCGAACGGGGGAGTGAGTTGTTCGAGGTAGAGGGTTTGAAGATTACTCCCGGTATCGGTCTCAGACTCTCCACGCCTATCGGACCAGTAAGGTTGGACGTAGCCTACAATCCTCACGACCCCGGTCCTGGACCTCTTTACCGGGAGGTTGGAGACGATCTGTTGTTGGATCCGCAGGAGTTTACCCCGCGGGTCCCGGACGGTTTTTTTGAAAGGCTGCAATTCAACTTCGCTATAGGGCAACCGTTCTGATGTTCACGAGCGTAATACGAAAAGTGGGAGTTACGCTCACTGTAGCGGGCGCAGTAGTTCTTGGATTGGCTGCTACGGCGTTTCGAACGGAAGCTGGCAGGAGCATGCTGGTGCGGAATGCCGTAGCGGCACTCAACAACCGGGTTAACGGAACTGCGGAGATCGCATCCATAGGCGGTTCGTTCAGATCGGGTCTCGAGTTGCGAGGAGTGCAGTTGTGGGATGATGAAGGAAATTCTCTTGCGGAGCTACCGTGGGTGAGTCTCCGGTACCGGCTGCGGGATTTGATTGGCGGGCGGGTCGTCCTAGGCCAGCTCCGGATGCGCCAACCCACCTTCAACTTTATCGAGGCGGACGATGGCGCGCTGAATCTCCTCCGTTTCCTCAGACTGACAGGGCCGGGATCTGATTCCGGGTCCGGAGGCCCTCCTCCACTGATAGCGTTTCGAGATGTGGAGATATCCGAGGGCACGATCCACGTTTACACCAAGATTAGCGAGGGGGACACCTCGGCAGGCGAGCTGATCGAGATCGGAGGAAAACCGAGACACAGACGAAGAATTGAAGATTTGAATGCACGGCTTCCATATCTGCGGTTGGTATCGCCGATCCCCGGGGAGGAGGCGATAAGAGCAGATCTCGGACATCTAGCTGCGAAAATATCTGATCCGGAACTGGATATAAGGGGAATGCGCGGATTCGTAGAATTGCGGGGCGATTCTCTACACCTCGAACTCTCTGAGTTGCGATTACCGAATTCACAAGTGCGACTTCGAGGGGAGATCAAATGGCCGGATGGACCGCTTTTGTTCGATCTCGATCTCGCAGCCAATAGGCTTCTCAGTGAAGACGTTCCGAAGTGGATGGTACCGTTTCCGGACGGCATCATAGGTAGCGGAAGGTTTCACATAGAATCGAGAACCAGTGACACCCTACGCGTGTCCGGGGAGAACGTCCGATTGCGGGCCGTCAGGGAAGGTGGGACGTTGAGTGGTAAGTTCGCATTGGATCTTGGACCTGCAGACTATTGGTCTGTATGGGAGACGGACCTGCGGTTGGAAGACTTTGATATTTCCTACTTTCGGCTGATATTCGATACGCTTCCTGTCCTTGGAAGACTGAGCGGTACCGTGCAAGCCGTCGGCCCGCACCACAACCTCGAGATTTCCGCCGACTGGGTCTTTTCAGATTCACTTGTTTCGGGTTGGCCGGTTTCCAGCATGAGGGGTGAGGGTAATGTGGGTGTCGGTGTCCCGGGAGCGTTCTCCTTCAATGGCCTCACCGTTTATGAGTCCGACGTTAGCCTAGCAAGCATTCGCCGGCTTGTGCCAAGATTCGATCTGGTCGGAAGGCTTGGAATTGCCGGTGAGCTAACAGGCGTCTGGGCTCAACCAACGCTCAATGGCGAGATCACCCACAGAGACGCCCATCGACCGGTTTCCAGGATACGCGGTGTGATCAAGCTCGACACCGAGGGCGAGCTTCTCGGTATCTGGGCTGATGTCGAATTGGATTCTCTGAACGTTGCGGGTTTGGAGTCGACCTATCCCGAAATACCCCTTCACGGGTCCTTCGGTGGCCGTATTAGCGTGGGGGGATATCTAGACTCGCTTCAGGTCAACGCGAACCTGATGGGCGCAGCCGGTTCAATCTCGGGCTCTGGCGCAGTCGTTATCACCGACGAAACCCGTGGAGTTCAGGACCTGGACGCTTTCTTTACGAGACTGGAACCGCGTTTGAGCGTCGACTCGCTTCCGTCCTCCGCGCTTACGGGAGTTGTGACAGGGACGCTGCTGCAAGACTCCGGGCTCCCACCCGTTGGCCGCCTGGTGTTCCGCTTAGATGCTTCAATCGTGTTGGGGTTCGACTTCGACAGTTTGCTGGGTACTGTCAGCTTTGCTGACGGTATGGTTTCGATTGACACGCTTTTGGGATGGACTGCAGATGGGCACCTCTCGGCTGATGGAGAACTCGGCGTTCGTGAACCGAAGTCGGGAGTGCTGTCTGCTCACGCGGAGACGGATTCTCTACTCAGTGGACTGAAGTTCTTCGACTGGCTCTTCGCCGGAAGTAACGGGAGGGGCAATCGGGTTCTATCGGGCGGCGCAGGTATCTGGGACATTGAGATTGAAGGAGCCTTGGAGAGCGCTGAGGTTCGGATCGATATAGCTGTTGGCGATCTAAGCTACGGACCTCGTCACGTGGGGCGGCTTGAGATCCAAGGGACTTGGCAGACGGCTCCCCCCGGTGCGCTTAGCTTGTACGTTGGCCTGGACACGCTGGCTGTTGGGGATCAGTCCTTCTCTGATCTCGATTTGTGGGTTAACGGCTTCAGGGATTCGCTGAGCTGGCATGGCAGATCGCGCATAGGAGTGGAAGCATCGATCAATGGTGGCGGGTCCCTTGCAAGAACAGTTGGTTCGACGCGAGTCAATATCGATTCCTTGGCGTTTTTGGCGCCGGCAGACGTGTGGTTTGCGAATGAAAACTCAGCGGTCGTTGTTGCGGATGGAGGGGTGAATTTTCACCGGTTTAAGCTAGCAGGTACCAGAACCTTCAGTGAACTGAGCCTCGAAGGTCGAGTAGATGGGCTGGGTGGCACATCCCTGGAGATTTCGATGCGTGACCTGGAGATCTCCGACATTCTCGCGGCTGCGCAGATCAAGTCCGGTGTGGCCGGAGGGACATTGAATGGGACAATTCATATCGGCAACAGCCTTTCCGATCCCATCTTCGACCTTTCGATTGCGGTACGAAACGGCAACTGGCGTGAAACGATGCTACCCTATCTCGAAGTTGAGTTGGACTACGCCGGGAGAAGACTCGCCGGGGAGGTGGCAGTCTGGAGAACGGGGAGACGATCAGCTCAAGTTCTTGTCGACCTTCCTATCGATCTAGGTTGGGGGCAGGTCGACCGGCGCCAGCTTCCAGGAGATCTCACGATTGATGTTAGCATGGATAGTCTCGATCTTGGATTTCTCAACGGTGTTCCAAGCGGGATAGACAGTATTTCGGGGAAGCTTGACGCCAATATCATGGTTCGCGGTTCGTGGGACGTACCGGGTCTTGCAGGTGATGTCCGTGTTTACGATGGAGCCCTAACGCTTACCGGGTTGGGTGTACGGCACGAAGGAGTTTCAGCGTGGTTGATGCTTTCGGGCGATACTATCGTCGTAAACGAAATAACCGTTGACGGCCCAAGCGGGACCGCCGTGTTCACGGGATTTGTTCACCTCGAAAATCTGACAACCGCCGTGCTGGCGCTAGATGTCAGCATGAAGGAGTTCAGGGCTATCGATGTACCCGATTTCCTAACTCTAACCGGAGACGCTTCGCTTTCCCTGATCGGACCCGTCTTCGGAGCGACAGTCAGTGGTACGGGTACCGTATCTGACGGTGTACTCTACTTTGCGGATCTCGTAGAGAAGGAAATCATTGATCTAGAGGCGAGCGAGTTCGCAGGCGTTGTGGACATGGCGCTAATAAGACGAGAGGGGTTGCAGTCGGGTTTCTCGAACCGGTTCGTCGATAGCTTGCGGATCGACAGTCTGCGTCTGGACATGGGCGCGAACGCAATAATGAGGTCGTCGGAGGCGAACATTCTACTAACGGGGCAGGTACTCGTCAGCAAAGTTGCCGATCAATACCGGCTTGACGGTATCCTGAATACGTCGCGAGGCACGTATCGCCTACCGCTTCCGCTCGAGGTTACACGGGAGTTCACTGTAACAAGAGGCGAGGTCCGATACCTTGGTACGCCTGACCTGGATGCCGAGATAGATATCGACGCCTTTCACGAGATGAGAACAACCACCGGTGACAACGTTACGGTGTTCGTCAATGTTGGCGGTACTCTGTACGTACCCGAACTGACACTTTCGAGTGATATTCGACCGCCTATCCCCGAGACCGAAGTCATTTCCTATTTACTCTGGGGCGCGCCCAGCGCCCAGATCGATAGGGTTCGGTCTGATGTCGTTGGCCTGTTCACCCGGGAGTTGGAGCGCTACGTGCTGTCGGACCTCGGGGTGCCATTTGATTATCTACGCATCCGGTTCGGTGGGGCGCAAACGTTCGAGGGTACGGAAATCGCCATCGGGCAGCAGCTGCTCGATTCGAAACTGTTTCTTACAGGAACGTCGCTTCTTTGTTCGAACGACCGGGCACGACTTCTGAAATGGGGTGCGAGCCTCGAATTCAGATTCGGCGCGGCCTGGAGGTTATCAGCAAGCCGCGATCCGGTCAGGGACTGTAATGATCCCGGCTCCCAGTCTAGTACGCTCGGATATCAACTGGGCGTGGATCTTTTCTGGGACAAGACCTACTGATGGCACGGGCTCTACTGATCAGTAACCCAATCGCCGCCAGAACAGATCGGCGTGTGTTGGCCCGCGTCGAGTCGGCCTTCAAGAACCAGGGGTGGAGCGTCGACGTGGCAGAAACGAAATATCCTGGTGACGCCACTGAAATCGCCGCCAATGCTCCCGCTGTAGATGTTGTTGCTGTTTACGGTGGCGATGGTACGGTAATGCAGGTAGTGCACGGCATCATAGATAAAGATGTACCGCTTGGGCTGATCCCTGGCGGAACGGGAAATCTGCTTGCAGGTAATCTCAGGTTGCCTCGGAATCCCGAAGCAGCCGCCAGGACTATAATGTCGGGAACGCCGAAACGCATTGACTTGGGTGTGGTGGACAGGTCCGGTGGACCGCGCTACTTCGCTGTCGCGTCGGGAGCGGGTTACGTTGCCGACTTGATGGCTGGAACGCCTTCCGCATCAAAGAAGAAATGGGGAATTGCCGCTTATGTTGCCCGGGCCGTAAGAACGCTGGGAGGCGTTCGCGCCAGCGTGTACCAGATTACGGTGGACGGCGTGACATCCGAAGTGGAGGCAGCAACCGTCCTCGTCGCTAACTGCGGCGAAATCATACCTCCGATTCTAAGCCTCGGACGGGGTATCAGCTACGAAGACGGACTTCTGAATGCCGTAGCTTTGAGAGCAAATGGACTGTTTGAAGCTGCGAGAGTAGCTTTCGAGCTACTGATGGGAGGGGGAGATAACAGTCCGAGAGTCAGCCACTTTCGCGGGACGAGTATTGAGATTGCGACAGACACACCGCGTCCCGTGCAGATGGACGGGGAGGAGGCGGGGTTCACGCCGTTCACAGCGAGGCTTCTCCCTGGCGCGCTGCAGGTGATAGTGCCAAAGGATTAGTTTACCAGAATCAGGTGCTAATGATGGGTAAAGAAACTGACGCCATGATTTGCCGCGCGTGTGGCAACGAAGAAAGAGCATCGGAGGGGTATCCCTGCGACGGATGCGGTACATTTATTTGTATGATCTGTTCCTTCAAGGGAGTTCTGCTTTGCAAGAAATGTGCGGAAACTGCTCAAGAAAGCGCCGATACAGGAGATGATCTGCTAATCGATGGGGGAGAGAGTCCCTCAGCGACGATCTAAATTGAAGCCGCCCGCCAATATTCCCTGAGCCTTAATCCTCAGGCGCTCTCCTAGATGGCTCTGTGATTCCTATGACGGATACCGTTTCGCAAAAACTCGTGCTTTTTGACATTGATGGTACTCTCCTGCACACGCACGGAGCTGGGAGAAGAGCGATCAGGCAGGCCCTAATGGATGAGCTTGGCACGACTGATCCTCCGGACGGGTTTCGGTTTGACGGGAAGACAGATCCTCAGATTATTATGGAACTGATGACCGCGGCCGGTCATCCCAAAGCCAATGATCCCGCATCTATAGATGGTGTTTGCAATCGATATGCCGACTTTCTGAGTGACGAACTTAGATCAAACGAACTACGGGTCGAAGTGTTGCCCGGCGTTGTTAAGCTGCTGGACCAGTTGTCGAGCTCCGAGCATGTAGTGGGGTTGCTGACCGGGAATATAGAACGCGGAGCGATGCTAAAACTTCAGAGCGCTGGTCTCGACCCGGCGATATTCATAGTTGGCGCCTTTGGGTCGGACAGCCCGGAGAGAAAAGATCTGCCCCAGGTGGCCTCAGACCGTGCGGCTCCTCTAATGGGTGAGCCTCCCCAGGGCCACGATGTGGTAATTATCGGAGATACCCCGGCGGATGTTGCGTGCGGTGGGGATTTCGGAGCAAGGGCGATCGCCGTTGCGACGGGTAGCTACACTAGGGAAGAATTGGAGGCTGCAGGCCCGCACGCAACCTTCGATGATCTTTCAGACACCCGGAGCGTGCTCGATGCTGTCTTGCTGTGACAAAAGCACTCCTCGTACCCATCCGTATTCCTGAACTAGGCCCCTCTCTAGGAAGGATGGTTAGCGGTACCGACCGTCGGATGGATGGAATTCCACTTCATGAAGTCAGATTGCGTGCTGTAACTAGACTGTTCGAACACGCTGGAGAGGCGCGCAGGCTCGCCTCCAACGGAGAAAGGCACTCGGCGATAACTTCGCTCGGCCGAGAGACTTGGAGTTCCGTTTGGGACCAGACTGTTGGTGAGGTAACTGAGCTGGCCCTGCGCCAGGTATCCGAGGAGATGGAGTCGGTGGCGCGGGAGGCGCGCGTACCCGGGAGAGTCTTGAGGAGGTTCCTGCCGTCCGATCACGACAGGAACGTCCTGCGGGCCAGGCTTGGTTCCGGAGGCGCCCCTCTCGTCTCCGCTCTTGGCGCCCTCGACCAGTTCGCAGCGCAGATGGAAGAAGCGACTGTTGATCAGCGGGATGCTTTGAAGAACTGGCAAGAAGCGTTACAGCGTGCGGGAAGACGGTTTGCCGAGTCATGTGAAACGATGGAGCGAACGCTGGACAGTGAATTAGCCAGACTGAGAGCCGTGACCTCCAGCCTAGCAACCTGGAAGAGATCCCTTACTCCCGTTGTTGCCTTTTTCCTAATTGGAGAGGCGCTGGCGGTTTGGCTGGGACTCGTAATGGGTGGCTTCATCGATTCACCCGGCTGGTTCAGTAGAGTGTGGAATGCAGTCTTCGGTTAACCAGCCGCGGAGTTCTGGAAACTGACATGGGTCCCGTCGGAGTAGGCATCGATCTTGTTGACGTACGTCGCGTCAGACGAATGCTCGACCGCAAGGGGGAGCGCGCTCTTAGAAAACTGCTTACGGACCGTGAGCAAGATTACTGTTTGGATCAGGCTGCCCCGTGGGAACACGTCGCAGTCAGAATAGCCGCCAAAGAAGCGGTTTATAAGGCTATGCAGATTCGGAATGACGCCAGAGCCATTGGTTGGAAGGAGATCGAGGTGGTCCGGGCGGACAGCGGTGCACCTTCTATCGAGTTGCACGGTTTGGCCGAACAAATCGCCCGAGAGTCTTCAGTCGAGCAAATCCTGGTATCTCTCTCTCACACTTCGGAACAGGCAGCCGCAATCGTGGTTGTCACGGGGTGATTAGATTTGAGCATCTCCTCACGCCGGCTTCTGAATCGCAGCTCCTGGGGGAATCCGAACATCATCGGTTCGGTCGAATCGTGCCAGGACCGCGGATCCTACGATGACTAGACCGACACTGGTAAGTTGAGCAACCGTAAAAGCGCCGAAGAATCTATCGTCCTTGGCCCGTAGGAACTCTATCAGAAACCGTTCAACACCCGCTAGCGTAACATACAACCCCATCAACCAACCCATTCCGTGGCTGTGTTTCCGCAGGCGCCAGAGTAACCAAAACACCCCAAGCATTACCGTCGCTTCGTAGAGTTGTGTTGGGTGCACGGGCAACACCTCCAGCGGAGACACGCCAGCCGGTATCTCGACTCCAAAGTTGCTCAAACTCTGTGCGGTTGACGGCGGTTGTCCCTGAGGAAACCTGAGTCCCCACGGAAGAGTGGTGTACATCCCGTAGTCATCCTGCACCAGGAAACAGCCGACTCGTCCCAAGGCGTATCCCGCTGCAAGGGCGGGGGCCACGAGTTCGGCCGTAAGCCGGACTGGTACTTTTTTGATCCAAGAGTTGATTATTACTGCCGCAGTCCCGCCGATAAATCCGCCGTACCACACAAGCCCACCACGTGACAACAGCGCTCCGGGATCACGGGTCAACGCAACATACCAGAGCTTGGCTCCGATTACGCCTCCGATTACCGCAGCGACCACGATGTCGGCGGCGTACCCTTCATTCAAGTTGCGAGATTTCAAATCTTGTTGGATCGCCCAGCCGCCCACCAGGAACCCCATCATCATCATGATACCATAGCCGGTGATGGCAATCGGGCCGAGGGCAAACGTCAGTGGATAGATCGTCATTTCTGCGTCCTATGAATACCCCACTTGTATCTAAGCGTTCTCAAGTCCCGGCCACGGCATTCGGGGATCTGCTTCCAAGAAGGCATCACTCCCCGTTCCTTCCTCGAGGTGAAACCAACCGGCTCGTCCGATCACAGCGGCGTTGTCGGTGTTCAGTCTTGCAGGTGCGACACTGACCCTGGCCAAATTCCCGAGTCTATCTTTGCCTGCAAGAGCTAACGTCTCGTTGCATGCCACGCCACCGCTTATGATGAGCGTTTCACGGCCGGTTTCCTTAACGGCTCGAATCGCCTTTGAAACAAGAACGTCTATCGCTGCACACTGAAATGAACAGGCAATGTCGGCACGGTCGCGATCAAGATCATCTGAATCCCTGGCCGCATAAAGCACAGCGGTCTTGAGACCGCTGAACGAAAAGTCAAACCCCTCAGATAGCATTGGACGGGGGAAGTGGAACCGATCTTCTCCTTTTTCTGCGAGCTTTTCCACCGCCGGGCCACCCGGATAACCCAAATCCAAGATCGCTGCAACTTTGTCGAACGCCTCTCCGGCTGCATCGTCTCTAGTTTGTCCTAACATTCGGTAATGCCCCCACTTCGGTACGTCCAAAAGCATGGTGTGCCCACCGGAGACTAGTAGAGCTACAAACGGCGGTGCTAGTTCGGGGTCGCCGATAAGGGGTGCGAAAACATGTCCTTCGAGGTGGTTTACACCGATCATTTTCTTTCCGCCAGCTGCGGCCAACGCCTTAGCGTAGCACACGCCGACGAGAAGCGAACCGACCAATCCTGGACCAGCCGTAACGGCTATTGAATCTATCTCGTCTAGGTCTGTGTGTGCCGCTTCGAGCGCCTTAGCTACAACGGGGTCAAGAGTCTGTAGGTGCGCGCGGCTTGCCAGCTCGGGTACGACGCCGCCAAAAACTTCGTGAACGTCCTGCGACAAAACAACGAGGCTTGAGAGTACGGGGACGCTGCCGTCGCGTCTCAACACGGCAGCGGAGGTCTCATCGCATGATGTTTCGATCGCTAGAAGCGTATCAACCACTGCCGCGTAGCCGGACGATAACCGAACCTGGGGTAGGAAATACCTCCACGCCTACCGGACGACTCACGCTGATCGCCGCCGTCGTGCTGTCACCGGCGGCAGGCGGTGTGGCAATCAGTTCGATGCTGTCACGAGTTAGGACGGCGAGACGGCTGGCTGGTCCCCGTAGCGTGACGACGACAGCCGGTGGGCTGGCCACCCACGTAGAACTTCTGCGGCCTCTGATTCTGACGGGTACACCCATAATGACTCTCTCGGAAATGCGGCCGACCTCAGCGAGCACGATTACCGATCGCTGCGACAGCTGCAGCACTCCCAATGATGTAGTATCGATTCTGACTCTGCGCCGTATTGGGGCAGTGACTCTCGTAAGTTCAGTGGCAAACGTGTGGAGTGTGTCTATCTGACTTACGATTGCCTCGGGGCCCGTAATCTCGATTGTCGCTGGAATTACGGCGACATCGCTGAACATCGTATAGCCCGAATCAGGAATGATCCGAACTATTGGAACGACGGGCACGGTCTTCCTTGCCAGGTCGTCCAATACGATCCGTATCGTACGGGGCTGTACGTCCTGTGCTTGAACGTTGACGTCACCGCCGACGACTAGGTCCCGAGTCGTCAATGTGAGAATATAGTCGGCGGCGCTGATGGTATCGGGTATCGTTACGTCGATCAACGGGGGCGATGCAAACAGTTTGATGAGTTCGCGTGCTGGTCCGGCGTAAAGTGCTTGGACCGGGGGAGTTCTGAACGAAAGAGCCCTACCGGCGGGCGGGCTGACGACGAGATTTACCGGTACGAGTTGTGTGGTTGGCTCTTCGGCTTCCGTAACAGCCCAAAGCATGGCCGCAAGAGCCAGCGCGGTGAGTTTGATGGGCCAGTGCGCTAGCGCGGCCGTCTTGATGTCCCGCGGCCTGATCGAGATCATTCGTTCGCTGACAGGAGCCTTCTAATACTGGCTATCTGGTTCTCGTGGTCCCATTCCAGGGCGCCGATCACTTTCTTCGTGATGATGCCTTGTCTGTCAACAATGAAACTTTCGGGCCATCCCGTTATTTGATAGTCTCTCTCTATGAGTCCCGTGGGGTCGTGGAGTACCTCGAAGGTTATGTTTCGTTCCCGGATCCATTCCAACACGTTATCGGAGTCCCCCGCATCAACGCTCACTGCCACTATCTTTAGCCCCTCGGGTCCAAGCTGCTGATGAAGCCGTTCAAAGGACGGCATTTCTTGTTCGCAGGGCAGGCACCAAGTAGCCCAGATATTGATTATCAAAACGTCGCCCCGGTACTCGTCGAGTGTTACCGTAGCGCCATCAGTAACGCGCGTTGCGGTAAAGTCAGGGGCTTCGCTGCCCGCGGCTATGAGAAAGAGATCCGGGCTGAACGCCAGCCCAGCTCCAAGCAGGCCGGCGAGAACGACAATTATGCCGCTAACCAGATACCACTGTGCGCGCACCGCCACTATCGGATTACTCCAGTCTCTGACATAATGTGCGTAACTCAGCTACTTCAGCTGCTGGGTCGGAACTCTTGAATATTGCGGATCCAGCAACGAATGTATCGGCGCCGGCGGCGAACGCCTCCGCTATTGTCTTTCTCGTAATTCCTCCGTCCACCTCGAGATAGGCATTACTTCCCGCAGCATCGAGAATCGTACGCGCACGTCTGATCTTCTCTGTACTAGCTGGAATGTAACGCTGTCCCGAAAATCCGGGATTCACCGTCATTAACAGCAGCAGGTCGATATCCGCAACAACCTCTTCGGCGAAGGAAAGCGGTGTGGCCGGGTTGAGTGCTAGTCCTGCCATCATCCCACGATTCTTAATTTGATCGAGGTGACGCTGTACGTGAACTGTCGCCTCCGGGTGCAGCGTGAA
>JACZUR010000022.1 GCA_022573095.1 Gemmatimonadota bacterium
TGGCGGTTCCGCGATATCGACGCCAGGATGGGCGCCCGAGCCGGGGTTCGACTCGCCGTGGCCGCGGGTGATAAATGTAAAACTCTGCAGCGGCCAGTAAATAGGTGTGTCCCAACTCGGGTCGTAGGTGTCGCCCGGACCCGGAGGGCCGGCGAGCGAGGCCACAGCCTCCGGCAATTCGTCTATCTGAAGGGACGTTCGATCGGGAACTATCTCCACACCGAACATTGATCTGACCTGATCGTACCGGGCCTCGAGTTCGGCAAGCGTCGCCGCCAGGACGGTTACTTGTTCGTTCTCTTCTCGCAGTCGCTCGATCTCACGGTTGAGACCAGGTACGCGCGCTGCAGTGCGGGCGATGGGAGCATACAAAGCGGCGGCTATCAGGAGCAGGACCGCGAGAGTTATCCCTGTAACGGTGAGGAAGCGCGCGACGCCCAGAGGAATTCGTAGGGACTTCGATTCCAGGGCACCATCGCGGTGCACCATGATAGTTACAGCTTTCTTTCTTTTCACAGAGTCTACTCGTAAGGATGTCCGAGTATGAGTTCCAGGACACGAGCCAGGTCGTCATTGGAGTAGAAGTTTATCGACACCTTACCACTTCCTTTCGACCGCTCGGAAACGAAAACATCAGTCTTCAGATATTTTCGCAAGGTGTCTTCTATACGTCTCACTTCCGGATCTATCTCTCTACCTGCACCCCGTGCGCGGGGGCGGCGAGCGGGCGGGCGGCTGTTGCGAGCCAGGGCTTCGAGCTGGCGCACGGAAAGGCCGTCTGCTACAGCGCGCTTCGCCAACGCGCTTAACGACCCGTTGGCTCCAAGCTGCAGCAGCGCACGCGCGTGGCCGGTCGACAGCGTGCCGTTTTGCACGAGTTCCTGAATGTCGGCAGGGAGTTTCAATAACCTCAGTCCATTAGCCACAGTCGATCTGTTGCGTCCCACAAGCTCTCCAACTTCCCTCTGTGAGACTCCAAACTCAGAGATCAAGCGCTGGTAGCCCCTTGCTTCATCTATCGGAGAAAGAGAATCCCGCTGCAGATTCTCGACTAGAGCCAGGGTCAGAAGAGTACGATCATCAACCTCTCTGATGACCGCACCGATTGTCTCCCAACCGAGACTTCTCGCTGCCAGCGTTCGGCGCTCGCCGGCGATCAGTTGGTACTTGGTGCCGTTGGGTCGGACCACAACGGGCTGCAGCAGCCCCGACTTTTTCATCGAAGTCTTGAGTTCTTCAAGTGCCGCCTCGTCTATCGTCTGACGCGGCTGGTAGGGATTGGGCTCGATCTCTGTGAGCGAAATCTGCATTAACGAACCGTCGCCTTTGGACTCGGTTGTTAACGGCCCGAGAAGAGCTTCCAGTCCTCTACCCAATCGCCTCTTACCGTTAGCCTGTTTCACACTCCGGTCTCCTCAACTTTGTCTTGGCTATTACGCTACGATCCTATCGAATCAATTCTCTTGACGAGTTCTTGCCCGACGGCGATGTAGGATTGCGCGCCGATAGACTGTACGTCGTACAAGAGAATAGGACGTCCGAAGCTCGGGGCTTCCGCAAGCCGAACGTTTCGTGGAATCACGGTCCGAAACATCGTCGATCCAAAGTACCCCTGAGCCTCCTCCATCACCTGGTTAGAGAGGTTCAACCGAGAGTCGTACATCGTGAGCAGCACGCCATCGATGGTAAGGTCGGGATTGAAATTCTGTTGCACCAGCGTGATGGTGTTTAGCAGCTGCGAAAGACCTTCGAGCGCGTAGTACTCGCACTGAATCGGGATGAGTACACCGTCGGCAGCCACTAGCATGTTGAGCGTAAGAAGGCCGAGCGACGGTGGACAGTCGATCAAAACGTAGTCATACGAGTCGCGAACCTCACCAAGGATACGACGCATGACCGACTCTCGCTGGTCCCGCCCCACCAGTTCAATCTCAGCACCCACCAGATCTGTGGTGGCGGGCGCGACATCCAGATCGGGGAAGTTTACACCCTTTTGGATTATCTCACCCAGCGGACGGCCATCGCTCATGGCGTCATACAACGAGACAGACAACGAGTCCTTGTCGAGACCGATACCGCTGGTGGCGTTCCCCTGCGGATCGGCATCCACGAGAAGAGTCTTTTTCTCAGCGGCGGCCAGCGACGCCGCCAGATTGACGGCGGTGGTGGTCTTTCCCACGCCGCCCTTCTGGTTCGCAATGGTCACCACCCGCGCCATAAGTCCTATAAGTCCTTTAGTGACAATTGGTTACGAATGTTCATCTGTACCATGATCTGGTGGTGGTGCTCGTACGCAACGAATATAGTGCCGAACGAAACGCCGGTAAAGCATGAATTTAGATAGTCTTGCGAGAAAGCGACTGGTGGGCGTGCGCGACGGTTGTTTCACGTGAAACAACCCGCAGCGCTTCCTGCGTATCAGGCCACCGCTCTGCGCCTTCTGAGTACCTCGAAGACGAGGTTTTGAAGATCGCTTGGTGATACTCCCGGTACTCTTCCAGCTTGAGCGAGAGACTCCGGCCTAATCTGGTCCAATTTCTGTCGAGCCTCCGTACTCAAGCTGACCAGATCGAAATATGGCAAATCAGATGGAATGGAAAAATCTGTCAGTTCCGACAGCTTCCGCACCGCCTCCCTCTCCCTCTCCATGTATCCGACATACCTCAACTCGATCTCGGCCGAAAACAGCGCCTCCTCGGAAGCATTCAGAGACGTTCCGGCTGCCTCAAATGCATCACTTAGAGCAACGTTTGGCCGCTTCATAAAATCTGTAATTCGTTGTGTCTCTTTAAGTTCGGTCTGTCCCAAACGAGAGAGGATCGGGTTCGCATCTGACGGCCGAATACTGCTCGAAGCTGCCTCCTCACGTATCCTCTCCATCTCTTTCAGCCGCCTCTCCAGCACGCCGCGCTCCTCGTCACTCAGCATTCCCAGTTTGTCGGCGAGCGGTCCGAGACGCACCAGAGCATTATCTTGACGGAGTAGTAGCCGAAACTCCGCCCTTGAAGTGAACAGTCGATAGGGCTCGTCGACGCCGCGCGTGACGAGGTCGTCAACCAACACGCCGATGTAGCTCGTGTCTCGCCCGAAGACTATTGGTTCCTCATTTCGCAGCAGGCGAGCGGCGTTGATACCGGCCACAACGCCCTGGCCTGCGGCCTCTTCGTAACCCGTGGTTCCGTTGATCTGCCCGGCGAAAAAGAGCCCGCGAATCGCCTTGAGTTCGAGCCACGGAGTCAGTTGCTGGGGAGGATAGTAGTCGTACTCGATTGCATAACCGGAACGGGTCATCTCGACGTACTCCAGCCCCGGCACCGCCCTAAGAAACTCGAGCTGCACCGGCGCCGGTAGTGAGGTCGAGAGCCCGTTGACGTACATTTCAGACGTATCTAGCCCCTCAGGCTCGAGGAAAACTTGGTGCTTCGGGGCATCGGGGAACTTGACGATCTTATCCTCGATAGAAGGGCAGTAGCGCGGCCCCCTTCCCGATATCTCCCCACCGTACAGCGCTGACTCTGCAAGGTGATCCCGCACTATCTCCTTCAGTTCTTCGCCCGCCCAGGTAATCCAACAGGGGCGCGAACCGGGTCTCTCGATCTTCAGGAACTGGGAGAAATCGTAATTTAGCTCATCACTGTCCTGCCTCTCGAGCATGGAAAAATCGACGGTTCTGCCGTCGATCCGAGGCGGCGTCCCTGTCTTGAATCGAGCAACGATTAGACCGAGCGACTCCATCTGTTCGGCTATCGAAACCACCGCAGGATCACCTGCGCGGCCGGCAGAGACTCGAGTTTCGGTACCGATATGAATCTTGCCCCTGAGAAAGGTACCGGCAGTGAGAATCACACTCCGGCCGGTTATCTCAGTACCATCACCGGTCTCCACTCCTACGACCCGGTCACTCTTTAGTAGTAGTGACGCGACAGTGGCTTGAAGAAATTGAATTTTTCGGTTCTTCTCTAGCTCGTTACGGACTGCGCTACGATACAGACCCCTGTCACATTGTGCCCTCGGAGACCACACCGCGGCCCCCTTGGAGCGATTCAGCATCCGAAACTGTATCCTGGCTCGATCCGTAGCCCGGCCCATGATTCCACCCAACGCATCCACCTCTCGGGCGACGGTTCCCTTCGCGATCCCCCCGATGGCAGGATTGCATGACATCTGTCCGATGGTATCGAGACTCGACGTCACCATCAGAACCCGCATGCCGAGTCGAGCTGCGGACATGGCGGCCTCGGACCCGGAGTGACCTCCGCCGACAACGATTATGTCAAATGCTGGATTCATATGAAGTTAATTCTAACCGGTAACTATCCAGCTAAGTAGCTCTCTCAACCTGGGCCAACCTCTGCCTGAACCGGCGGGGATGCAAGTCACCCCTGCACTGCTGACCATGAACCAGCCACCTTGGTTTCTCTGACCCACCATCGCAGTTCCGCAATATTGCCTAGCATTGGAACCCGACAACAAACTCGGGCATTTACTTAGATACGGACGTTGCCGACGCATCCCAGGCTAGCAACCTTAATGTAGAGTACCCGACATCATAAGCTGGAATGAACGAAGCAGAGAACAAGCTAGTTGAACGGTTGAGGGCTTCGGCCGAGCAGATACGTGCACCCGCACATCTGCGCGACCGGATTGTGGCCGCTATTGAGTCCGAGCAACGGCTCGAAGCGGTTCAGCGAAGGCGTCCTCTATGGTACGGCGCTGCGGCCACCGCGCTCGCAGCTGTGCTCGCCTTTATGCTTATCGGCGTCCCCGTCGCGCGCAACCCCGAACTATCGGTTTCCCAAGGACTGTCCCATCAAGCTGCGACCGCCGAACTAGCAGACTGGTTTGACGCGCAGCTGCAGTACGACGTCGTCATTCCGAATATCGAAAATGCACGGCTGGTTAGCGGGATGATACGGCCTGAGCGCGAGGAGCTGGCCGCCATGATCACGTATTCGCTCCAGGGGATGGATGTGGCCTACCTGATGGCGCCTACCGTAACAATCCGCGACCACCTGGTTCAAGAAAAGGCCGGACCTTACATCGTTTCGACTGCTGATTCCAAGATGGTGGTGTGGCGATCGATTGGATTCTCGAGAGCGCTAGTGGCCGATTTGCCCGACGAAGAGTTGCTCGCTATCGCGATCGCGTGCAAACGTCAGGAGCTTGCATCCCCGATCGATTCCTAGAGAAAGTTGCCACGACTACGCGGCATAGCTGAAAATCTCTTTCGCCTTTTCCAGACCACACGCCAGCACTTCCACATCCGACTCGTCGTTGTAGACGTAGAATGACGCGCGCGCGGTAGATTGAACGCCTAGGCGCCGCATTAGCGGCTGCGTGCAGTGGTGACCGGCTCTTATCGCGACACCTTCTTGGTCAAGCACGGTAGCAAGATCGTGTGGATGGATATCGTCGAGAGCGAACGATAAGACCCCAGCCCGTTCTTCATCCGGTCCGAAAACTTTCAGCCCCGGTATATCAGATAGCCGCTCGAGGGCAAGGTGGAGAATCCCCGTTTCGTGCTCGTGGATTGCATCCATGCCGATGTCATTCAGGTAATCTATCGCCGCACCAAGTCCCACTGCTCCAGCTACATTGGGAGTGCCCGCTTCGAACTTCGCCGGGATATCGGCATAAGTTGACTGCTCGTCACCAACCTCCTGGATCATCTCACCGCCACCCTGGTAGGGATTCATTTCATCCAGGAGCTCCGGCCTGGCGACCAGCGCCCCGATACCCATGGGGCCGAGCATTTTGTGTCCAGAGAAAGCGTAGAAGTCGATATCCAAGTCGCTCACCGACGTTGCGATGTGTGGAGCGCTCTGTGCGCCGTCTACGAGAACCACTGCGCCCGCCTCGTGAATGAGGGGGATTATTTCCGGTAGTGGGTTAATCGTCCCGAGTGCATTCGACACGTAATTCAACGCGACGATCTTGGGTCGAAGCTTCAATGCCGCACGCAGGTCCTCCAAGTCGAGTCTTCCATCTTCAGTCACCTCAACCATTCGCACCGCCGCGCCCTGTTGTTTTGCCAGCATCTGCCAGGGAACGATGTTCGAGTGGTGATCCAGTGCCGTAATCACGACAGTGTCACCAGCCCGAACGTTATCTCTTCCCCATGAGTTGGCCACGAGATTGATCGCCTCGGTGGTGCCCCTCGTAAAAATCACCCCCCGCGAGTCGTAGCCGCCGACAAACTCCGTGACCTTGCAGCGAGCCTCCTCATAGAGTTTAGTAGCGCGTACCGCTAAATCGTACGCACCACGGTGAACATTGGAGTTAGATACTTCATAAAATCGCCGAACGGCGTCCAGCACCTGACGTGGCTTCTGAGAGCTAGCAGCCGAGTCCAGATAGATGATTCGCCGTCTCTCCGCATCCGGTTCAAGGATGGGAAAATCGGCCTTAACATCAAGCGTGGTCATACATCGGAATTCGCAACAAAGATACCACCGTTTTCGACCTTCACTTCGTACGTCTTTAACTTCTCCTCGGCCGGCTCAGTAAGCGCTTCGCCAGTTCTGAGATCGAACGTAGCCCCGTGAAGCGCGCACTCAATTTGGAATTCGCCGCACACCTCACCCTCCGACAGCGGAAATTCAGCGTGAGAGCACCGATCCTCGACAGCAAACACATCTCCTTCTGCGCGGGCAAGACACACCTGCGAACCGTCGCTCAACTCCACTGCCAGGACCGATCCGTCACTCAGGTCGCTCTCATCCGCAACTCTCTCAAATGTTGCTCCACTCATCCTCTTTAACCCTGTTGTCTACTCTTCCGTCGTGACTGTTTCACTGTTGCACCTGAGCGCCGCCTTCAAAACGTGCCACGACAGGCTGGCGCACTTTACCCGAGCAGGGAATTCTCTGACACCGTCAAACGCGGCCAGCTTACCAAGTTCGTTTTTTTTCGTTGCCTCCCCCGGGCGGGCGGTCACCATGGAATGGAAACTCTCGAATAACTCCTCGGCGTGCCTCCGGGATTTCCCTTTGATGGCTTCGGTCATAAGCGACGCAGAGGCTTTCGATATCGCACAGCCCGACCCTTGGAAAGAAACGTCGGTTAAGACATCTCCTTTCATTTCCACGTAGACCTCAATACGGTCGCCGCAAAGCGGGTTGTATCCCTCAGCTCTATGGCTTGCGCCATCGAGCAGCTGAAAGTTTTTCGGTCTTCGATTGTGGTCTAGTATTACCTGTTGGTAAAGCTCCCTTACGTCCATAACAGGCTCTGCGCCGTAACCGGCTTACTTAGCATTCGCTGCGCCAAGATGGTCCTTCAACAGTTTGTTTAGGCGCTCACGAAGCGCGCTATCCGGCACGGCGGTAAAAACCTCCGCCCCAAATCCATAGGTCAGTAGTCGTTTCGCGTCAGCTTCTCCGATTCCTCTGCTCTCGAGGTAGAAGAGAGATTGTTGATCCAGCGGACCCAGTGTCGCTCCGTGCGTGCACCGTACGTCGTCGGCGTAGATCTCGAGTTGAGGCTGGCTATCGGCTCGCGCAGATTCCGTTAGCAGCAAATTCCCGTTGTTCTGTTTAGCGTCCGTTTTTTGTGCTCCCTTACGAACAATGATGCGGCCATTGAACACCCCTCTGGATGAATCGTCCATGACGCCGTTGAGATGTTCAAAGCTATTGCAATGAGGCTTTGCGTGATCGATGACCGTATGGTGGTCAGTGTGCTGACTACCGCGGATCGAGTAGACGCCTCTCAACGAGCACTCCGCACCCTCTCCATCGAGAACGACTTGAATGTCGTGGCGTGCGAGCGCAGCTCCAAAAGCTACAGTAGTTAGCGCGAATCTCGAATCCCTAGACTGGTAGATTTGAGTAGTTGCGACATGGTGCGCGTTGGTCGCTTCGCGCTGTATTCGGTAGAGTCCAATATCCGCATTGGCATCCAGCACAACCTCCGATACCGCATTCGTGAAGTATTCACTTCCCTCCAGAGCAGTGAAGTTCTCGATGATCACCGCTTTAGCACCGCGGCCGGCTATAACCAGGCACCTCGGATGACACACCATGGGGCGGTTCGAAGTGGAAACGTAAATGATTTCAATAGGCCGATCCAACACTATCTCAGGCGGTACGAATACGAACACTCCGTCTGTTATAAACGCGGCGTTTAGGGCAGCAAATACGTTCTCACGTTCACAGGAGTACTTGGCGAGGTGGAGTCGTACGAGTTCGCCATGAGACTCGAACGCCCGACCCAAACTGTGAATCGCTACGCCGTCAGGAAGTGATTCCGGGGCTGGCCCTGCCACGAATTTACCGTTGACCAAGATTATGCGATGCGAGTCCCCTGGACTCACTGCTACGGCGGCAACATCTAATGATGGTAGTTCGCGCTTTGTGGCTAGCTCGTACTGCTGCGCTACGATGTCCTTGACGCTCGTAAATCGCCACTCTTCGTCACGGGTCGTAGGAAAACCAAGGTTTTCAAAACGGCCGATGGCGTCCTCGCGAAGTTCTTTCAGCCACGCAGGCGCCGACTTACCACCGTTGGCCGAGAATTGCTTGAATTGATCTACGTATCGTGTCTCTGCGGTCGATGACTTCGACATGGTGATACCGCGGTCAGACAGCCGCGACTTCTGGAGCGAGCCAGTCGTAGCCCTTTTCTTCGAGTTCGAGCGCAAGGTCTTTGCCACCCGACTTCACGATACGGCCATCGGCAAGCACGTGCACGAAGTCGGGTTCAATGTAGTTAAGCATGCGCTGGTAGTGGGTCACGACGATTGTCGCGTTGTCGGGCTTGCGAAGTTTGTTCACTGCCGCGGCCACTGTCTTGAGGGCATCTATGTCGAGCCCGGAGTCGGTCTCATCCAGCACGGCCAGCCTGGGTTCCAGAATGGCCATCTGGAGAATCTCGTTGCGCTTTTTCTCTCCTCCCGAGAATCCATCATTCACCGGGCGGTTCATCATACTTTCGTCCCATCCGATGATCTCGAGTTTCTCTTTTAGCACGTCAAGAAAGTCAATCGTATCCAACTCCTCGATTCCCTGTTCAGCGCGAATAGCGTTGAGCGCGAACCGGAGAAAGTACGCGTTGGTAATGCCACGAATCTCCACCGGATACTGGAATGCGAGAAAGACTCCCTTGCGTGCTCTTTCTTCAGGAGCGAGCTCCAGAAGGTCCTGTCCATCGTATCGAACTGAGCCTTCGGTGACTTCATAGGCAGGGTGGCCCGCGAGTACCAGCGCAAGAGTGCTTTTGCCCGAACCGTTCGGGCCCATGATAGCGTGAACTTCGCCCTCATTTACGACAAGATTTATGCCCTTTATTATCGCGTTACCGCCAACGCTGGCATGAAGATTCTCTATTTCTAACATCGGCACTTTATTCTCCATCAACCCACACTTCCCTCGAGGGTTATGCCAAGGAGTTTTTGTGCTTCAACCGCGAATTCCATGGGAAGCTCCTTGAACACCTCTCTGCAAAACCCGTTAACTATCATCGAAACGGCATCTTCGGCCGTGATGCCCCTTTGTTGCGCATAAAACATCTGGTCCTCTCCGATCTTCGATGTGGAGGCTTCGTGTTCCATTATGGCAGTGCTGTTTCTGACGTCTATGTACGGGAAGGTGTGCGCGCCACACTTATCGCCGATCAACATCGAATCGCACTGTGAATAATTCCGAGCGCCGGTGGCGTTTTTCATAATCCTTACTTCGCCGCGATAAGTGTTTTGGCCCACTCCCGCAGAAATACCTTTCGACACGATCGTGCTCCTCGTGTTCTTTCCTATGTGAATCATCTTGGTGCCGGTATCGGCCTGCTGGTGATTGTTCGTCACTGCAACCGAATAGAATTCGCCCACGGAATTGTCACCCTGGAGAATACAGCTTGGGTACTTCCAAGTGATTGCCGACCCGGTTTCAACCTGTGTCCATGAAATCTTCGAATTGATTCCGGCGCACTTACCACGTTTGGTAACGAAGTTAAAAATGCCGCCCTTTCCGTTCTTGTCACCCGGATACCAATTCTGCACCGTTGCGTACTTGATCTGAGCATCATCCAACGCAATCAGCTCAACCACAGCGGCATGAAGCTGATTCTCGTCTCTCATCGGAGCAGAACACCCCTCGAGGTAACTGACGTAACCCCCTTCATCGGCTATAATTAGCGTTCGTTCAAACTGACCCGAGTTTGAAGCGTTGATTCTGAAATACGTGGAGAGTTCGAGCGGACAGCGGACACCTTTCGGGATGTAGCAGAACGAGCCGTCCGAAAAGACCGCGGCATTGAGCGCCGCGTAGAAGTTGTCACCGCCCGGCACTACAGTACCTAGATACTTCCTGACGAGATCGGGATGGTCCTTTACGGCATCGGAAAACGAGCAAAAGATTACGCCGTGCTTGGCGAGTGTCTCGCTGAACGTCGTTGCCACAGACACACTGTCGAAAATGGCATCCACGGCAACACCGGAAAGGCGCTTTTGTTCGTTGAGCGAGATACCGAGTTTCTCAAACGTCTCCACCAGGGCCGGATCCACCTCGTCCATACTACTGAGTTGTTTCTTCGACTTCGGGGCGGAGTAATAAACAATCGACTGATAATCGATCGGATCGAATTTAACGTTGGCCCAGGTGGGCTCACGCATCTCCGTCCATCTGCGGTACGCCTTGAGCCGCCACTCAAGTAGCCAGTCCGGTTCCTCTTTCTTCGCTGAGATCAGCCGAATTATGTCTTCGTTAAGACCGGGAGGTATCTGATCCGCATCAATGTCGGTGACAAAGCCGTACTTGTATGGCTGAGTGACCTGCGTCTCTATCGAGCTCATGTTAGCTCCTGAAGAGATGCGGGATCACCGACCTCTTCATCTTGGTCAAAGACAACAGAGTACTCGCAAGCGTTACTTCCGCTCACGATGTGGGTTTTCCGGTGGACAGAGGCGCCAAGTGTGTTTCTCAAGAACTCGAGCTCCACATCGCATGTTTCCGGGAGGCACTCCGCCACGGCATGAATGGCGCAGTTGCAGACATTCAGTGTTGAGGCGGATTCATCGGACTGAGCCATGAAACCGGCCTCTGAGAGAACTCCGGCTACAGCGCTGAGTCTGTCGCCGTGAGAGAGATCATCAAGTTCGCCGAGCCGCCTCTTGAGATCGGCGTACTGCTGCTTTATCACGGTAAGCGCAGCCGCCTTGCCGTCGTTCGCCATCAGATGTTCCAAGAGTCGGGTCACAGTTTCTTCGTAGCGATGCGGGAAGAGTGTCTCGCCGTCGGCGGTGAGCCTAAAAGCGAAGGTAGGCGCGCCGTGACCACGTTGCTCGCGTCCATAGACCACTAGACCCTCCGCCTCCAGCTCTTTCAGGTGCCGTCGAACTGCGGTGGTCGAAACACCAACGCGCGCGGCCAACTCTGCAGCGGTGAGCGGCTGATCTCGTTTCAAATCGAGGAGAACCTTACCTCGCGAACCTTTGTGGGCAGCCAGCCCGGGCGATATGTGATCCATAATGGGCGCTGAATTTAACCGACTTAGCAGAGATTATCAACTTAAATAACCATTTTGTTGGTTATATGGTAACATACTGACACAAAAGAAGTTACACAATGTATGAACGCATCTTGCCAGCTAGGTGTAGCGGGTCCTGGTCAGTTGGGTCTATGTTGGTGCTCATGGCGATCAGAAAAGTCAGATTACTGGGGGATCCAGTATTACGCAGCAAGTGCAACTTGGTGGACGACCCGGCCTCACCGGCCATCCGAATAGTTGCTGACGATCTCCTGGATACGTTTGAGGATCTGCAGAAAATGGGGGGAGGAGGCGGCCTCTCTGCATCACAGATCGGCGCTCCTATCCAATTGATTTATATAGTGTTAGAGGGCCCCGCTGTAATGGTAAATCCGGAAATCGTCGACATCGGGGCGGACGATTTTCTCTATTGGGACTCGTGCGCCTCCTTCTCGAATCTCCTTGTTCGAGTTCAGCGCGCCTTCCACGTCGTGGTCAGATATCAGGATCTGGAGGGAAAGACATGCGAGGTTGAGGCCGAAGGACCGCGGGCTCAACTGCTTCAGCATGAAATCGATCATCTCGACGGCTTACTTGCGATCGACTTAGCGCTGGGCTTCGATCCCTTTTGCCTTCGCGAGGAGTGGGATGAACATCACTCGGAGGAGGGACGCCATTCGGAGCCGTACCCGCGGATAGGACCCGCTCATCCGGAGTTCCGCTTCTAGCTACATGGCGCGGTCCGGCACCTCACATCGAGCTGCAGGGCGTCTGGAATCGATCAGGTTGATCGTACGCCAGCCTTGCGACGACTTGAGAAACTGAAAAGAATTAACGCCGCAGTGCGATAGCGTCTCGCCCCTGAAAAAGGCGTAGTTCATCCACGCCGTCGCGATGTTTCCATCTATTCTTACTTCGATATCCCATACAACCTCATTGTAAACGTCGTCGTGGGGCGCGCCGATGAATCCGACAAAGCCGTCCAGCGCGGTGTCCCGAACACCTTCTTGACCCTCGCGGTTCCGCCGCATGCTTTTAAGTGTGGCTTCCTCATAGAAGGTTGCGCGCACGGCGGCGCTGTCGCCAGCCCTCATACCGTCGAACAGTTGGTTAATCACCGCGCGAATTGCTGCTTCGTCCGGCTCTTGGGCGTTGGCGACTGCTACAAAATTGAGAAGTAGCACAGTCGCCAGAACGGCGAATTTTCCCATGACGTCATCCTCCTCAGAATTCTCTCAATATTTGGGCACGATTGATTTACCGGATTGCCCTTCGAGAGTTCCTTTCGGCTGCCCTCGACGATCTACGCCCGTGAGAACTCCGCGTTGGTTATCGCAGCCAGATCCTCCTCGGGAAGAGTAGCCCCGGCCGCCTTAATAGAATCGAGCGCGCTCTCGATTCGCCGGGCTGCGGGTATGACGATCACCGAGGGCGACCGTGACAGCACCCAGGTCAATACGACGGAGTGCTCGGACATGCCGTGGCGCTTTGCGATTTCATGCACCACCGGGTGGTCCGGGAGTTTCTTATTGAGGCGCCCACCACCGACCGGACTGTAGGCGAGAAATCCGATTCCTCTTTCCTCGCAGTAGTCGAGCACTCCCTCTTCGATCGCTTCCCTGAAAAATGGATTGAGACGATTCTGAACGGTGCAGACCGTGACGATCTTTTCGGCCTCTTTGATCTGCTCCACCGATACATTGGACAGCCCGATGTGTTTGATCTTGCCCTCGTCCTGTAGATCTTTGAAGGCACCCACACTGTCCTTGAAAGCAACGCGATCGTCCGGCGAGTGGTATTGGTACAGCGTAATCCGCTCTACTCCCAAAGCCTTGAGCGACCGTTCGCATGCCACCTTGATGTGTTCCGGCCGGCCATCCCGTCCCCATTCCTGGCCCGTTCGAGTCATCCCACCCTTGGTTGCGACGGTTATTGAGTCACTGGCGCCCTCCCAGGATCTCAGCGCCTTTGCAAAAAGACGTTCATTGTGGCCGAGGTCGTCTTCGTCGATCGAGTAAACATCGGCCGTATCGAGCAGTGTCACTCCCGCATCCAACGAGGCGTGTATGACCTTGATCGCGTCGGATTCTTCCGGGCGGCCCGGCCGTGACAGCGGCATTCCCCCCACCCCGACGCACAATACGTCGCGGAGTCCGAGTCCGAGTGGACGGGCGTTTAGCTTCGCAGGCATTATGGCTCCCCTAATGACAGATAGTGCATCAAGAAGTCGCGTGGCGAACTTCTAGGCAGATTCTTCAGCCAAGTTTTCCATTTTCATCATCGTCATCAAGGCCGCGGTATCGGTGGGTCATGAACGGCTGACGCGAAAAGCTCGCCTTGATGCGCTGTACGAAATCCGGATCGACTGGTTCAAGTATCATATTGTACCCGCGAACGGGTTGAGAATCATAGATCGCAAGATACCCGGCAACCCGTCCGTCTCAATCCCATGGTTGCAGAGCTTCTCGGCATACCAACCCTTGTCGAAGTTGTTTAGATTTCAGTCACAGACAGGGGTGCTCGCCCTCCCGGCGAGCTGAGATAACACCCTTTGAACCTGATCCGGCTAGGACCGGCGGAGGGAGTCACCTAATGAAGGACCAGAGCTGCAACACCCAGATCCATTTTGCCCGCCAGGGCGAGATCACCGACGCCATGCAATTCGTGGCCGAAAGAGAACGACTCGACCCCATTATAGTACGTGACGAAGTTGCCCTTGGACGCCTTATAATACCGGCGAATACCAACCATCTCTCAGGCAAACTCGAACCGATGAGCATTGGGAAGGTGGCTTCGGTCAAGATCAACGCGAACATTGGAAACTCGTCGGTAGATTCCGATCTCGAAGGCGAACTGGAAAAACTCAGGACCGCGGTAAAATACGGCGCCGATACCGTAATGGATCTCTCCACCGGAGGGGACATCGACGCCATCAGGGAAGCAATCATCGACGACTCCACAGTACCTATCGGCACCGTGCCGATTTACCAGATCATCAGCGCGGTAGACGATGCTGCGGATGTCACTCCCAAAGAAATGCTCGACAACATTGAACATCAGGCTCAGCAGGGCGTCGATTACATAACCGTGCACTGCGGAGTACTGCGGGAGCACCTCGGCTACTGTTACGGCAGAGTAACCGGCATTGTGAGCAGGGGCGGATCGCTGATGGCCTACTGGATGACGTCGCACGACGAGCAGAACCCGTTGTATACGCACTACGACGAAATCCTCGAGATTGCCCGCTGCTACGATGTTACGCTGTCCCTCGGCGACGGCCTCAGGCCGGGCTCGATCGCCGACGCCAACGACGCGGCCCAGTTCGCCGAACTGTAGGTCCTTGAGAGAGACGAGCAGTCCCTCGACCTGGTAGTCGTGGACCAGGGAGGGATTCTTCGCGTCGGCCAAAGGGGCTGAAACCGCCGTGCCATCCGCGGTGCCGATCACGGTTGCCGTTGTCTGTTGCTTGGCTGGCCTTTGCCTCTCGGCGACAGGTCTGGGGTCTCCCGGAGAGGCACAAGCCCTGGTGCCAACGGCGCTGGTCGTTGAACACCGTGCGAGATCAACACCATCCGAATGAACTCTGTGAAATCCCTGCACAACCCTTTGCAATCGAGTATGGGGCAATCCAGCATCTTCTCGAACGTTTCATGAAGTTCGGGATCTTCGTCCTTCGGCTTCGCCTCGCTGTGTCGGACAAGGTACAACATCGTTTCAGACAGTTCGCCGCTCGTCATCGTTGCCCTTTCTCACCTTCGCAATTCCGTGGGCTTTCGTGCTTTGATC